>QHZC01000198.1:9148-11437 GCA_003224515.1 Acidobacteriota bacterium | reverse complement strand
GCCACGCTTGTTTCTTCCGGCTCCGCGGACAATGCGCTCATTACCCGCGCCGGGGCCACATCGGAAATGACCAGTGGAGTCTCAATCGATTCGGTCAAAATTATCCAGGACGCTCCGGGGATCGCTCGTGGGGCCGACGGCCCTTTGCTGACACCGGAGGCTGTCCTGATGGCGCCGATTCCGTTGCGTTCCACCGGCACGGACGCCAACGTTGAACTTCGTGGTGTCTCGCCTAACGTCCTTGCGATTCGCAGCAACGTCAAAATCATCGAGGGCCGCATGTTCCGGCATGGTCTGTCCGAACTCGTCGTCGGCAAAAATGCCCAGGCGACCTATTCGGGCTTGACTCTGGGAAGCACCATTTGGCTTGGTAGCGTACAATGGCAAGTGGTGGGCATCTTTGACGCCGGCGGTAGCGCCTTCGATTCTGAAGTTTGGGGCGACGCGCACCTCCTAAACGGCGCCTATAAGCGTCCCGACACTCTTTCGCAGTCCGTTACCGTGCACCTCGCCTCCCCTGCCGCTCTTCAACAATTGAGAGACACTCTCACCTCAGATCCACGTTTAAATGTCTACGTAACCCGCGAAATCGACTACTACGCCAAGCAGTCCACGCGCATGACCCAGCTCATCACCATCCTGGGCGGGTTCGTGGCGTTGATCATGGCCATCGGCGCGGTTTTTGGCGCCCTCAACACCATGTACTCCGCCGTCGCCGAACGGGGCCGCGAAATTGCCACCATGCGTGCGCTCGGCTTCAACCCTGGGAGCGTCGTCCTCTCCTTTCTGTTTGAAGCCCTGCTGATTTCCTTTGTTGGCGGCCTCCTTGGCTGCCTCGCCGTTCTGCCCCTCAACGGTCTGACTACCAGCACCATGAATTTTCAGACTTTTTCGAACCTGGCCTTCGCCTTCAAGATCACCTTTGATCTTCTTTGGATGGGCGTTCTCTTCGCTCTGGTCATGGGGGTCCTCGGCGGCATGCCTCCGGCGATTCGCGCCGCGAGCCGTCCCGTGGCCACCGCTCTCCGCGAACTGTAGCGGCACTTAGCTCGTTCCGCGCTTTAATCTGCGACCTTGAGTTTATCCAAATAGGCGTTGAAGGCGGCCCTCACCTTGGCGGGATCGGGGGTTTGCTTTTCCGCATAGAGGTGTTGAGCCAGGGCACGGTACGTTCCCATTTTTGAGTTATCAACGCCATTCGCCTGCTCTTGCGCCAAAGCCGGCGCGGCGGCTGCACAGGCGGGAAGGAATGCAAGAGCCAAGGCAAGGAGGGGCCGAAGCGTTCTGGAGGAAGGGAATATCGGGCGCAAACTCGCCGTGGAGTGGAAACCCATGTCCTATTTTTTAACGCTATTTTCGAATACTGTGTTTTACTCTTCGGTATGGTATCTCTTGACGATCTCATGACCGCGAATCTAGCCTAGATGCAAGGGATGTTGGGGCCGCATGAGCTCTTTTGGAAAAACGACCGCGGACACGCGCCGCTGCGTATTTTGCGGCAAGTACATGGCGGGGCATCTGACGCAGTGCCCCTTTTGCCGCGAGGCGGTTCCGCAGGTGCAACTGTCTCGCCGCGAGGGTCCAAACGGGCGGCAGCAGATCCGCCACGGCCTTCTTTATATGCTTCTCGGAGCCGTGATTCATTATTTCGCCGGCGGCTACGGCAATCCCATTCAGGTCCCTCTGCCAGCGTCCGTCCTTCCCCTCATAACGCAATACCTCACGCCGCTGCTTTTTCTCGGCGGCTTGGGGTTGACTCTCTACGGCCTCTTTCTCAAGTTCAGATCCTGATCCACACGCCGCCCGGCTGCGGTTCGAACTAGATGGCTTCCACATACCGGAAGAGAAATACTCGGCGGGCATGGAAACCTGTACTAACGGACAGTGTGACCGATTGAGGGAGTACCACCCCTCCGAAAGCACGCACGCAATTACCGGATGTGGCCTACTGAGGGTGAGGCCGCATCCCAGCCTTCAGAAACTTCCACTGAGGAGTCACTATGAAAAGATCATTTTTGGTTCCAGCAGTCCTGATTCTGAGTGTTTCTCTTTTCTTGACTGTAGGCGCGGAGCGCGCGGGGGCGCAAGGCCCTGCGGGCGCCGGAGCATCCACCACAGCACAGGGAAATTCGAGTTCGCATAGCCCCCATTCCTTCAATAACATCAAGTGGATTAAGAAGGACAAGGGTTCCAGGGATTCGCCTGATTCGAGCGGCACGAGGAGTGATGTGGAGAAGAGGCTGACGCCGAAACTGCAGGCCCTGGGTATCTTGCCGGCTAAATCGAACG
>QHZC01000198.1:0-9019 GCA_003224515.1 Acidobacteriota bacterium | reverse complement strand
GATTGGCGACAAAGGGCAGAGCCTGAACAAGGCCATCCATGAGCTGAATCCCAATGCGGACGCAAAGGGTGCAACCAAAAACGCCGAACAACAAGCCAAAGACGATCTGAAGGATCTCGGCGCGTAAGGCCGAAAGCCGGAGAGGAATCTCAACGCGGTTGAAGAGATCTCTGGGCGAAGACCGAGAAAAACTTTCACGAAGTCGAGAAGGGGCGAAGGCTGATGACCATGGCTTTCGCCCTTATTTTTTGAATTCCAGAGCCGTTCGGAAAAAAGTTGCGACGAGCGCTTCGCCATTAGCCGGACGCGGAGGAAGCAGCGGCGGGGGCGGAGGACGAGGACGAAGCGGACAAGGGGAGGTCCGTGTCCGACGTGGCAGCGGCGGCCGTGGCGCGGTAGCGCACGATCAGAAGCGTGAGGTCGTCGGCCTGGTGGGCGCCGCGGGCGAAGTTTTCAACGGCTTCGAGAACGCATTTCTGGAGCTGCTCGAGCGGGCATTCGAGCTGGCCGGTGAGAAGTTCCTTGAGGCGCGGGATGCCGAACATTTGCTCATCGGGATCCATTGCTTCAGTGACCCCGTCGCTGAAGAGCACCACGGTGTCCCCAGGCTCCAGCTTCAGGCAAACGGCTGTGTATTGAGCTTCGGGAACGAGGCCGACGGGGAAAGATCCTTCGGTAAAAGCCTCTTCGGCGATACCGCCGCGGATCAGGAAAGGTGAAGGGTGGCCGGCGTTAATGAACTCGAGATGTCCTTCCTGATCGAGTATGCCGAAGAACATGGTGGCGTAGCGACCGACCTCCGAGTGATCGCAGAGGAAGCGATTGACATGATCGAACACGCGAGCGGGATCGGTGCCGAGAGTCATGCCGGAGAGCGCGCCCTGAAGCATGGTGGTAAGAAGCGCGGCGCCGAGTCCCTTACCGGAAACGTCAGCGATAAGAAACGCGGTGCGACCCTCGCTCAGCGGGAAGACATCGAAGTAATCTCCTCCAACCGATAAGCAGGGTTGCTGAATGTCGCGGGCAATGTTGATCTCCTGCTCGAGGCGCTGGCGCTCGCGTTCGCGTTCGACGAGGCGGGCATTATCAAGAATGCTGGCAGCATCGGCGGCCAGGGCGTCGAGGATCTGGCGGTCGAGTTTCGAGAAAGCGGCGGGACGCCGCGAATCCAGATACAGGACGCCGAGAAAATCACCGGGCTTGATGTCGGCCATGGATTCTTGAGCGCTGGCGCGGGACAAGGCGTAAAGAGGAATCACCACCACGGCGCGCAGGCGCTGCGCGACGATGCTCAGTGCGGCTTGCAAATCCACGTCGGCTTGCGCGAGGTCTTCGGTGATGACCGGAGACCGGTGCTTCAGCGCGAGCTGGATGGCGGTCTGGCTAGGCGTGAGGCTTTCAGGAGGAAGACGGAGTCCGCCACTGCGCCGTGCGAGTTTCACTTTCAAGGCGCCGGTGCTGTCGGTTTCGAGCAGCAGGCCGCGATCGGCGTCGGTGACGGATACGGCGTGATCCAGCATGTGGCCGAGCACGACGTCGAGTGGGAGCTGGGAATGGAGCAGTGAGGTCGCTTCCAGGAGACGCTTGAGCTTGAGCAGGCCGCCGCCGGTCGGCGCTGAGCTGGTGATATGTTCCATGCGGGTGAGCAGATTGGGAAGGGAATCGTCGTCCGAGCCCTTGGCCGAGCGGAAGATGATCTCGTAGGAGTCGTCGAGACCGAAAGTGATGGCGTCACCATCCTGGAGTTCACGACTTTCAACTTTTCCGCCGTTGACGAAGAGGCCGCGGCGCTGGCCGCGATCCTCAACATAGTAACGATTGGCTTCGATCACCACGGCGGCGCAATTGCGGGAAATACGCCGGTCGGAGAGCTGCAAATGATTGCCGGTTTCGGCGCCGCGGCCGATCATAAAAGGCGTTTGGGTGATGCGCGCATAGCGGCGCGCGCCGTCCGGGGAGACGACTTCAAGAACCGCTTCACCGGCTAGGGGAAAGGTGTCGGGCATGGGCCAGTCCTAATGTAGGAATTGTAGCATGCGAGAGGAGGCCAGGAGGAGGTAGGGAGATGGGTGGGTATGGCTCGACGCTGAGCTTTGGAGACGCAACGGAACTGAAGACCAGGAATTTCCCGCCCTGCGCTGCGAAAAGGAAAGACACTCAACTCGACTATGAAGGGTTGTCACGCGGTTTCCTAGCTCACAACGGCGCTCGGAAAAGTGACGTCATTTCGGAAACGGGCCGGCCATGATCGGTCCCGGCATCAAGGGCGCCCAGGCTTCTTTACAGTGGGCACATCGCACATCGTGCCGACTGGTATTGCCGGCCCCGGAGTTCTGAGTGATTGCAAACGAATTCATTCTCTGGCAATGAGGGCAAGTGAGATCCACCATTACGCGGAGAGGCGCGGGTTTTGTCTCCGTTAGCTCCGCCGACTGTTGAGTTTCCCTGCTGGCCCGCTTTCTGGCGTACAGAGCTTGATCGGCGCGCGCGAGCAGATCCTCGGGCCGATCTCCCATTTCGTACTCCTTCCAGCCTGCCGAGAACGACACTGGAATCTTCTGGCCCTGCCAGTTCACTTCCAGCGAACCGAGACGTCCCAGGACAAGTTGCAACTGCTCCAAGGTGCATTCCGGAAGCAGAACGAGAAACTCATCGCCCCCTAACCGGACAGCCAAGTCCGATCCCCGGATCACGTGGTTCAAACGCGCGGCAAATTCCAGCAAAACCTGGTCACCGGCCGGATGGCCGTAGGTGTCGTTGATTTGCTTGAAATGGTTCAAGTCCACGGTGAGAACGGTCAGCGGATGACCCTTGCGCTCCGAGCGAGCCACCTCCGCGGCCAAGCGCTGCTCGGCAAAACGCCGGTTGTACAGACCTGTCAATGGGTCGACCATGGCCAGATTGCGGAGAAGGGTTGAGTGGCCCTGTTTCTCCGCGAGCTGGCGCCGAAGCCGCTTGATGAGAATTTCTTGAGAGATCGCGTAGATGTTAAAAATTACGACCAGAGCAACCAGACCAAAAACAGCTTCGATCATTTTGATCTTGAAAACGGTGTCCGCTCCCTGACGCACTGCGGGGAGAGCGAGCGCGACGACTGCAAAACTGAGGAGGAGAATGACAAAGATCGAGTAACCCCAGATCCACCAATCGCGCTTTTCAATTTGCCGAAGTTGGTTCCCTAGTTCTTGATCTCTCGCCTCTGGAGAAGGCGGAATGGGATTGCTGTAAGGATTACTCATGGGGCGGGGTGAGGGGCAGGAGTCCCAATGCTTCTAAGTTAATTTAGTTGAGGTTTCTGGGTCAATACGATTTCGTAACCATATTAAAAGTTAGTTACGGCTCCATCCAGCGGGCAATTGGTAGTGGGCTGCTTTGACGGAAGTAGCCGGAAAATGGATACCGTTCCATACCGCTCCAGAATTCACTAAAATGCTGACAATGAGCCACTTAGGCAAGCTCGGCACCTTCCGCCGGGAGTTCTATTCGCTTAGTACTCCTGTCCCATTGGCCAGGCGGGGCCGGGCTGGCAAACTTCCGTTGAACAAAAATGGTCTCGCTCTTCATCCTCGTGTTCGCGGCATGCGCCCTGGTGAGATTTGGAATCTCGCAATGGCGCTCGATTTGGATATCGGCCGCCAATCAGCCACTGTCTGACTCGTTGCAGCTAGCGGCTGGAATTGACGGCGCGACCATCGGCGCCGGCGATTTCGGCACGCTCCTGCACCTCTGCAACGAGTTGTCCCCTGAATTGAGAAAATCGAGTCCATGGCTTAAAGAAGTATCGGTCTACTACCGTGCCGTTACCAAACTCGAGCAACTTTTCAGAGTGAAGCTTCCCTCCATCTCCTCATGGGCGAAGGGCGAAATGCAGATCTGTTCGCGCTATGCGGCAGTCGCTCTTGACCAGAGTCTCTCAATGAACTGGGATCGCCAGCTCGCAGCGCGTGCCAACTGACTCAAATAAGTCGGGTTCCCTCGGCTGGGCGATAAAGAATTTACAGCCATGTTTAGGTTGAACACCTAGAGCCAAAAAGACCAAAGACTAAATTATTCAGGCTGCGCCACTGCTCACAAGTTCCCTAGCCCCATTGCCGCCTGGCCTTCCCCGAGCAACCCAACTCCCTTCGCGCGATAGGCAGGAGCGTCTTGGATTTGGCTAGAGGGAACGCGGAGAAGAAAGAGGCCGCGCTATGGTACTACGAAGGAAGGCACCCTCTTGGTGGACGCCGAAGTGCGAATGCGGTTCATTAGTGCTACCAGGGTCGGGCAATCCCGGTCGGTGATTGCAGTGAATTTCAAACCCACTCCGCCGCTGGGAATCAGATGTTGCACGACGGCTTCGGCCCTGATCGGTCCTTCCGGAACAAGAAAATCAAGCTTGGCTCTCACCCCCACGGGCCGCGGAACTCGCGTGCGCAGGAATAGCCCCCCCACGCTCAGGTCGCAAACGCGGGAAACATCATCCATTCCACCACAGCGCCAATAGACCCACACGTGGTCCCTGGTCTCGACGCGAGAAGCCAGCCTTCTGGAATAGTTTAGCTTTGCCGGTGCGCTTGCCACGGATCACCTGAGGCCCTGCGGATTTGAGAGGGTTGAGAAAACGAATGACCTTGACGCAAGGCTGTTTTAAGACCATAGCCGATCATCGGGAGCAGACAATCCGGAAAATACCCTAAATGCTATGCATGATTTGCCTGATCGTGGGGCAAGGCAGCCGCAATAGGCAGAAAAACCCCGGCGGTGTCACCTAGCGTGCCTTCCTGCAATTACGAATCCGGCAGAAGGGCTGCCTGCCGCACTCGAAGGCGCCCGCCACAAAAGCCATCGCCTGTCCTACGGCGCCCTGCTAACACATATCGGCAACGCAACGTCAGTTAGGCGGTCGGTGACTTCACTGCAGTCGTGTTGGCAGGGGCCAGATCGGGAAGGAAGGCGGTGAGCATGCCGATGGCGGGAAGGAATGAGCAGAGGTGATAGACAAAATTGAGGCTGGTGAGATCGACGAGTTTGCCGAGGAGCGCCGCGCCGATGCCGCCCATGCCAAAGGCGAAGCCGAAGAATAGCCCTGAGACGGCGCCGATTCGTCCGGGCAGGAGTTCCTGAGCGTAGACGAGGATGGCGGAAAAGGCGGAGGCCAGGATTAGCCCAATGATAACGCTGAGGACGCTGGTCCAGAAAAGATTGGAATAGGGCAGCAGCAAAGTGAACGGCAGAACCCCGAGAATGGAAACCCAAATGACGTATTTGCGGCCGATCTTGTCGCCCACGGGGCCGCCGATAATGGTGCCGGCGGCGACGGCGCCGAGGAAAATGAAGAGGTGGAGCTGAGCACTCTGCAGAGACACCTGGAATTTGCCCATCAAATAAAACGTGTAATAACTCATCAGGCTGGCCAGGTAGAAAAACTTCGAAAACATGAGAGCCACCAGGATGGCAAGGGACACCACGATTTTGCCGGTGGGCAAGGCGGCGTGCGCATGTGCCGGGGGCATTGCGGCAAGAGGAGTGGCATCGAGGGCCATGGATTTGGATGAATAGGATTTGTGATGTTTCGTCCAGGTACCGATGTTCGCGAGCAGGACAATCCCGAAGAAAGCCAGAAACGAAAACCACGCAAGACTCGATTGTCCCTTGGTAAGTACGAACGCGGCGAGGAGCGGGCCGAGCGCGGAGCCCGCGTTGCCGCCGACCTGGAAGAGCGATTGCGCCATGCCGTGCTGTCCGCCGGAAGCCATGCGTGCGACGCGCGAAGATTCCGGGTGGAACACGGCCGAGCCGATGCCGACGAGAGCCGCGGCGGCGAGAATTGTGCCAAAGCTCGGAGCCACCGCGAAGGCCAGCAGACCAACAAGTGTAATTCCCATTCCGATGGCCAGGGAATACGGTTGGGGCCGACGGTCGGTATAGAGACCGACGAGGGGCTGGAGAATGGAAGCGGTCAACTGCAAAGTAAGGGCGATCAGGCCCACTTGGCCGAAATCGAGATGGAAGGAGTTCTTGAGAAGCGGATAAATGGCGGGGATCACGGATTGAACAGTGTCATTCAATAGGTGGCAAAAACTGATGGCCAGAAGAATTTTGAAGACGGTCTTCTCGCTTGCGTCTACAGGAGCGGCTGCTCGAATTGCCGTCAAATTTGTGTCGCTAGCCATCTAGAGCCTGAACCGCCGGTGAAGGGCCACATTGTTCTTACCTTGCCGCCGAGGCTAGGCGGCGCGAGACGTACTCTTCCACGTAGGCGTCGAAGAGCTGGTTGAGACGATCGCAGACGGGGCCGGGCGCGGGGATCGCGTGGCCGGCGATTTCGCTGACGTGGACGAGATTTCTATTCGTCGAAGAGATGAAAACTTCTTCGGCGGAATAGAGATCTTCTGGGCGCAGGGCCTGCTCGACGACGGGAAGGCCGGCTTCCGGCGCGATTTCCATGAGGATGCCGCGGGTGACGCCTTCGAGGCAGCCGGAGTTGAGCGGGGGCGTGAGAATTTTTGCGTTCTTCACGGCAAAAATATTTGCCGAAGTGCACTCGGCCACTTCGCCGCGTTCGTTGAGCATGACGACTTCGTCGTAGCCTTCCTTGTTGGCTTCCGCGACAGCCCAGACATTATTGAGCCAGGAAATGGTTTTTACGCCGGCCATGGGAGAAGCGGCGTGGCGGCCTTGTTCGCGAAGCGCAAGGCGCACGACTTCGCGATGTTCGGGGAGGCCGGCGCTGTAAATGATGAGATCAGCCTGGGGATGGCGCTCGGCGCTCTGCCAGTAGCCGACGGAATTGTAGACGAAATAGATGCGTGCGCAGCCTTCGGTGACTTTATTGGCCCGGATGACTTCGTGAAGATGGACGCGGACCTTGGCGGCGGTGTACGGCATCGGGATGCGGGTGACGGTGGCGTCCTTTTCGAGGCGGCGCCAGTGGCGCTCGTAGGCGAAGGCTTCGCCGCGAGAGATGCGCAGCGTGGTGAAAATGCCCCAGCCGCAGATCAGACCAGCCTGGCCGGGAGAAAGCCGCGCCTTTTCGATGGGCTGCAGGGTGTCGTTATGAAAGACGTTCTGGTGAATCACCTAGCCCTCACGAAATGAGTAAGAGACTGAACTCTATTGTATCCGAAAACCAGAGATTGAGTTCGAGACAGGACTGGCCGAGCATTGAAACCGGGGATAGGTGGGCCAAGCGAAAAATGCTCGCTGAAGTTTCAAGTGTAGGAAAGACCGGGGCGCGGGCGAGAGTTCGTCCCCACGGTGCCGCACACGTTTGACAGGTCGCTAGAACTTCAGTTTCAGCGCGAACTGGATTTGCCGCGCGGAACCGAAGTCGCCGGTGGGGAAACGAGTGCCTTGGATTTGGCCGAATGTGCCGGAAGTGGTGGTCAGGACCGGGTTTCCAAAATTGGGATGGTTGAAGATGTCGAACATCTCGCCGCGGAATTGCAGATTGAACCGCTCTGTCAGTTTCGTATTCTTGATGACAGAGAAGTCCGTGTTGACAAAGTTCGGTCCTGTGACTGCGTCGCGGCTGAGACCGCCTGGATGGCAGGTCGCCCCGACACAGGGGGATCGAAACGCGGTTTTGTCCGCAAACCACTGAAGGGGATCACCCGTCACTCGGATCGGTCCCGTGACATCTGGCCGAACCGTGAGGCTGATTCCGCCCGGCTGGATTACCAGGGTAGGATTCAGCGGATTGCCGGTCTGCGCCTGGATGACGGTGCCGACTTCCCATCCAGCGACAAGACGGTTTCGACGGAACGGCAGCTGGTAAAAGCCGCTCAGAACAAAGCGATGGCGGACGTCAAATTCCGACGGACCATAGTCTCCGCGGAGATTGTAGGCATTCTGAATGATGTAGGTCTCGCCCGTTGATAGTGAATTGTAATCCAGTGATTTGGAGTAAGTGTAGGAGCTCAGGAATTGCAGCCCATGGGAGAAGTGCTTGTTGAGCGTGACCCAGAGTGCGTTGTAGTTCGAGTTCCCATTGCTATTCACCTGATTGATGTTAGCGAACGTGCAAGCTGGATGGGGCGCAGTGCATTGAGACGGTAAAATGGGACTCGTATCCGGAAGGGTTGGGAAAGGCCGCGTAGAACCATAGATGCCATTCGTAACCAAGGGCTGATTGATGTTTTGGGCCAGTTGGAGGTGCGTGCCCTTCATCCCAACGTAGGCAACGCTTAGGCCTATGCTTGGAGTCAGTTGGCGCTCGATTGTAAGGTTCCAGTCCTGCGCATACATGTCATTGAAATTGCGATTGATCGCCGCCGGGCCCAGGCTCGATGTTGCCAGCGAGGCTGAAGGATCCTCGACCTTAATGACCCCCGAACTAATCGAAATTGGGATGGCGAACGGCGGGTTGCTGCTCAAACCGACCACGATGTTCGTAGTCGGGTCCTGGGTCAGAATAGCGTAGGCGGCCCGCACCGAGGTCTTGCCATTTTTGAAGGGATCCCAAGCGAAGCCGATCCGGGGCTGGAAGTTCTTGCTGTTGGTGTGATAGGGCTGGCTCGCCGGAACAAGTGTGCCGGCCGTGGGATCAAATTGCGTGAAGTGATTGGCGGCTTCAGAAGGCGAAGAGTTCCACGCGTACCTCAAGCCGAGGTTGATCGTGAAGTTGGATTTCCACTTGAAGCTGTCCTCGGCAAAGAGGTCATAAGACGGCTGGAGGATGCGGTCGTTCCCGGAGCCGAGTTGAACAATGAAGGCGGAAGCAGAGTCGCTGAGAAAGTTTTGCATCGCGGTCTTGAGGTTATTGTTAGCCACACTCCCGGTCTGGTTGAAGGTGAAGCTCCCAATGTTGAAGGCGATATTGTTGTTGTAAGCGCGGCGAATTTCTCCCCCGAAGGCGAAGGTATGGCGACCCCTAAGCCAGCTCAAGCCGTCGTTCAGAACAACGGTTGTGTCGCCGCGACCCTGCGGCTCGCCTGTTGGGCCGCCAAAGCCTAAAGCATTCCCAATATTGATGAATGGTAATCCCGATGCCGCTGGAGCACCCGCCGGCATGGTGATATTGAAATTTGCCGGGTCC
>QHZC01000197.1 GCA_003224515.1 Acidobacteriota bacterium | reverse complement strand
CATTAGCTGGCAAACTCCAGCAAACACAAAATGTAAATCCACAGCCCGGCCATGAAATGCCAGTACCACGCGGTCACATCCACAACAATGCTCCGCGTTGCCACGGAGCGGCGCAACAGCGAAGCGATGCCCGCGACCAACAAGGCGAGAATTCCGCCCATCAAGTGAATGGCATGCGTGCCGGTCAGGAGATAAACAAATGAGCTGCTGGGCGTGGTCGCTACATAGAAGCCATTTGCGGCCAGTTGCCGCCAAGCCGTCCACTGGCCGAGAAGGAAAGCGAGACCGAGAACGAGAGTCATTGATAACCAGGGAATCCTCGATTGCTCACCCGCGGAGACTCCCGGAGCGGTTGTTGCTGATGAAAGAGTCGCTAGACCTTTGATCTGCCGGCGCGCTAACTCCATGAACACGCTGCTCAAGATCAGCACACCGGTATTGATCAGCAGTAACTTGGGAAGCGTTACCGGAATCCAGTCACGTACGAGCTGATTAGTCCGCGGATCGAGCGTCGGCAGCCCCTGACGCACAACGTATGCGCTGCTGAAAGAAACAAATAACATGAGGACCGGGGTCAACGCAACGAGCAGTCCAAGACGCGCCCGGCGCAAACGGGTGGCGTAATCCGGCGGACCAGAATCAATAATCGTCGCGGTGGTTGTGAAGCTTGCCATATGGTGATCAGTGTGCCGGCTCGATTTCCGGATCGCTCTGCATCACGTAATCGCGCGGAGCGCCAGGCACGCTGTATTCATAGGGCCCGTTGTGGACGGTGGGCGTGTGTCCGCCGAAATTGTCGTGAGGCGGAGGAGTTGCTGTGGTCCACTCGAGCGTGGTCAGAAGAAAGATCAATTGACCGGCGATGGTGACGAACGCCGCGTAAGTGATGAACTTCTGCAGCGGAATCAGGCCTTGGAGATAAGTCACCTCGGTAAGCTGCGAGTAGCGGCGCGGCATCCCCGCCATACCGATATAGCGCATGGGCATGAAGATCGCGTAGGTGCCGATAAAACTAAACCAGAAGTGCCAGCGCGCCATCGATTCGTTCATCATGCGTCCGAACATCTTGGGAAACCAATAGTAAGTTGCGGCAAAGATGCCGAAGATGGAAGCCACGCCCATGATGAGGTGAAAGTGAGCCGGCACGAAATAGGTGTCGTGCAACTGAATGTCGAGCACCGGTTGCGCGAGGAAGGGGCCGCTGATCCCGCCGGAAACGAAAAGCGAGACGAATCCGATGGCAAATAACATCGGTGAAGTAAAACGGATCCGTCCCCGCATAAGCGTACCGAGCCAGTTGAATGTTTTTATGGCTGACGGAACACCGATACCCATGGTCATGATGGAGAAAGCAAAGGCGGTATAGGGGCTCATCCCGCTCATAAACATGTGATGTCCCCAAACCATGAAGCCAAGGAATCCTATAGCCAGGATGGCATACACCATGGCCTTGTAACCGAAGATCGGTTTGCGCGAGAACACGGAGAGCAACTGCGAGCACATCCCCATGGCCGGTAGAATCGCGATGTACACCTCCGGATGGCCAAAGAACCAGAACAGGTGTTGCCACAAAAGCGGTGAGCCGCCCTTATGACCCGTGAGCTGGCCGTTGATAGTGACCAGCGGCACGAAAAAGCTGGTGCCAAGGTTGCGATCCATCAGCAGGAGAATGCCGGCAGAGAGGAGTACGCCGAAGGCGAGCAGCCCCAGGATAGCGGTGACGAACCATGCCCAAACGGTCAACGGCATGCGCATCATGGTCATGCCCTTGGCTCGCATATCGAGCGTCGTGGTGATAAAGTTCAGCGCGCCCATCAGCGCACCGATGCAGAAAATGGCAATACTAATGATCCACAAGTCGGCCCCGAGCCCCTCGCCCGGTCCAGTTGACTGGATAGCGCTGAGTGGCGCGTAACCGGTCCACCCGTGCAGTGGCGCCCCTCCGGCGACGAAGAAAGCCGCGATCATTACGATGAAGCCCAGAAAGGTCGTCCAGAACGAGAGCATGTTCAGCACCGGGAAAGCCATATCCGGCGCGCCGATCTGAATGGGCAGGAAGTAGTTGCCGAAACCGCAAGAAAACCATGATGGTGCCGTGCATGGTCACCAAAGTGAGATAAGTCTCCGGCTTGATATCTCCCAGAAACGGCAAGATTGCGGTGGGCGCGACCAGATGAATGCGCATCAGCAGCGAGAGGAACATGCCGACAAACACCGCGACCAGCGCGAGGAAGTAATACTGGAGGCCGATAACTTTGTGGTCGAGGCTGAAGACCCATTTGCGGATGAAGCCCTGGGGGGCCGTGTGCGCGTGAGATTCTTGGGCAGCGAATTCGTGAGTAGCCATGTTATTGCTTATCGGCCTCCCGTGCCGCCAGCCATTTGTCAAACTCTTCCCGACTGAGGACCTTTAACATGCCATGCATCTTGTAATGGCCGAGTCCGCAAAGCTCGGCGCAGAGAATTTCATACTCTCCCGTTTGTATGGGCGTGAAATGCATGTGGATCGCGAGGCCGGGCACGGCGTCCTGCTTGAAGCGCATGGTAGGAATAAAGAAGCTGTGTATGACGTCGTGAGCGCGCAAAATCACTTCGATTTCGCGGTTCAGACATCGTCTTTGGATGCGGGGTCTCTCGTATCGAGACCCAGAGCTGCTTCGCCACCGGCCGAGGCATCTTCAAGTTCTGGATTTGTCGTCCCAAACTTGCCGTCGGGCCCGGGGTAGCGGAAATACCAGGCGAACTGCATCCCCGTCACTTCCACACGCACGGCATCCTCTTCCGCGGCGCGGAAACGCTCCGAAGCCCAAATGGAGCTGCTCATCAGGTTCAACCCCATGAAGAGGATGGTCGTGAGTAAGGTCCAGACGATTTCCAATTTGGTGTTGCCGTGGGAATAAGTCACCTTAGAAGGCGAAGAGCCGCGGTCGCGGTAAATCCAGACGAGCGCTCCCAAGGAAACCTGAGCAGCGACGAAGACAATGCCCATGAGGATGAAGGTCGTCGTGAAGTGATGATCGATTCCGGCGGCTGCGGCGGAGGCGCCCGCGGGCAACCACCATGTCTTCGCGATGAAAAAATAGGTGCTGGCGAAGGTGATCAGCCAAATGATGATCAGAAGAATGAGGCCCATGCAGCCCGACCCCCCGAGTTGGATTCTCGGCCTTCCCGACTGAGGCCCCGCTCGAATTCCCTGCGATCAGAGTAGTGGGGGATGCCAAACCGGGCCGAATATATCACAGCTTTTTCTGAGCGCAAGCGTGTTCTTGCATCAACTTATTTTTGTTGACGAAGCTTCCTATCCGAAAGATATGCAAACCTTTTCCGGATACCTTCGCAAAGACTTCGCAAAGACGCATTGACGAATTTTTTTGTTTTGAGTAATATCCGTTTCGTTTCTGGGGGGTCCAGCTAAATGTTGAGGACCTCGCGATGTTTTCGTATCAGACTTTTCCAATCCGACGGGCCCCGGACGCTCGCAGTGATCGCGCCCCCTCTCTATAGTTTGTCCAGCCCATCCGTAAAACATTTCGGGTCCCGGGGACAGTTGTCTCCCTTCACCGCGGACAAATCGAAATGATTTTTGAAACATATGTGGAATTGGGGACCAATCCATTTTTCGACCGCGGCCAGATCGCGGTCACCGGGCTCATGACTTGAGGGGGGAACGGGCAGCGCTTTCGGGTGCCGCCAATTATTCTCGAGGACCAGCAATCCAGGAGGTATCGCATGGCGGGCCCGGAAACTGATTCGGCCAAACCAAAGCCAGACGCAGCGAAAAAATCCGCTGCCGGTGGCGGAGATGCAACCACCTACGTTGGTACACCTGCCGTGGGTACATCCAAAGCAGCGGCGGCTGGCGGTTTGGCAACCGTCGGTCCCGAGCCAAGCGAAATCAACCAGCGGCGGCGGCGACTGGTGTGGACCGCCGTCACGGGATTTTTGGGCGCCTGGTTCATCGCCTTCCTTCGTTTTTTTCTGCCACGTACACTCTTCGAACCCCCTACGGTGTTCAAGATTGGTTACGCCTCGGACTACGCCTTAGGTGTGGATACCAAGTGGCAGCAGAAATATCGCATCTGGGTGGACCGCACGCCGGATCGCGTGTTTGTCATCTACGCTCGCTGCACTCATCTTGGCTGCACACCCGATTGGAAAGCCAGCGAGAACAAGTTTAAGTGCCCCTGCCACGGAAGCGGATACGACAGCGAAGGTGTCAACTTTGAGGGACCGGCGCCGCGTCCGATGGATCGCGCGCACGTGGAACTGGCGCCAGACGGTCAGATTATCGTGGATACCTCGCGGCTCTATCAGTGGCCGAAGGGACAACCGAGCCATTTCAGTGACCCGGGATCATTTTTGCCAGTGTAACCATGTGCAAAATTTGTAGGGGCGGGGCAAGCCCCGCCCGCTTCGCGGAGTGAATCATGGCATCGTTAAGCCGCCGAAACTCGGGTGCACAGCAATGTCTGAAGAGAACAAGGATAACGGAAAAAATGGTAAATCGGTTGGCTTGGTAACGCGTCTCATAGAGGGCATTAAGGATGTTCTCGAGTCTCTCAAGACGGACCTGCCGGCAAAAGCAAAAGAACAGGTCGAGCTGCTGAAGAGGCCCACCAAGACCCAGGTTTTCACTTCAATCTTCCGTCACAAACACGACGACACGCCGCGCAATCGCGCCTTGGGCGTGCTCTCCAACGTTTTCCTGCATCTGCATCCGGCCAAGATCAATCGGGACGCGGTGCGCTACAGCTACACCTGGGGCATGGGTGGCATCACGTTCTATTTGTTCATCGTCCTTACCCTCACCGGCGTCTTGTTGATGTTCTACTACCATCCCAGCAAAGTGCAGGCCTTCCGCGATGTGCTGTACCTGGAACACGATGTGCCCTTTGGCAAATTATTGCGCAACATGCATCGCTGGGCCGCGCACTTGATGGTGATTGCCGTCGAGCTGCACATGTTCCGAGTATTTCTCACCGGCTCTTACAAGAAGCCGCGCGAGTTCAACTGGAACGTGGGCGTGATCCTGCTGGTGCTGACGCTGCTCCTCTCCTTCACCGGCTACCTGCTTCCCGACGATCAGCTCGTCTTCTGGGCCGTGACCGTGGGCACGAACATGGCGCGCGCTACGCCTCTCCTCGGACACGAAGGTCCCTTTGGCGCGCAGCTAGGCATGACACCCTACAACGACGTTCGCTTCGGCCTGCTGGGCGGCTCGATCGTGGACGCCAACGCGCTCCTTCGCTCCTACATCTGGCATTGCATCGGCATTCCCATCATTGCCTCCATCTTCATGATCCTGCACTTCTGGCGCGTACGTAAGGATGGCGGCATCTCCGGCCCAGCGGCCGTGGTGCTGGACTCCGAGGTGAAGGAGGCGAAGAAGTAGCCATGGATTGGAAACAACTGTGGGAAATCCTATCTGCCGCGGACAACGTGCCGATCATTGCAATGATTCCGCTGCTCGCTTTTTACATGTACCTGGCGTGGAAACAGGCACACGCCAATGACCTGATCATTGCGGAACTCGAAGGCAATGCGGCGCTGGCAAAAACGCATCACCGCAAAGCGTGGCCCTTCAAGCCCGGGTGGGCGAAAGAAGTGCACGTCTGGCCCTTTCTGTTGCGCGTGGAATTCCTCGCCGCCATCATCGTGACCATCATCCTGATGATTTGGTCCATCACTTTGAATGCGCCGCTGGAAGAACCGGCCAACCCTAACCTGACGATGAACCCGGCGAAGGCGCCGTGGTATTTCCTCGGCTTACAGGAAATGCTGGTTTACTTCGATCCCTGGATCGCGGGCGTGGTCATGCCCACGCTGATCATCATCGGACTGATGGTGATTCCCTATATAGACACCAACCCGCTGGGTGCGGGCTACTACACCTGGAAGCAGCGCAAGTTCGCCATCGGAACTTTTCTCTTTGGCTTCATCATTCTGTGGGTCTCGATGATTTTCATCGGCACGTTTATTCGTGGACCCGGATGGCAGTGGTTCTGGCCGGGGCAGACTTGGGACCACAACCGGCTAATCTATGAAGTCAACCGCGACTTGCCCGATCTCTTCGGAATCACTTCGAATTGGGGCAAGGGCATCTTCGGAGCTGCAGTGGTTGGCGGCTTTTTCGCCATTGGCGGAATGCTTGTGCACGCCTTCTTCCGGCGGCACAACGCGAAAGACTACAAGCGTATGAGCTTGCTGCAGTACTCCATCATGATGACGTTTCTGCTCACCATGCTCGCGTTGCCGATTAAAATGTTGTTGCGGTTGCTCTTCCACATTAAGTACGTGTGGATTACACCTTGGTTCAACGTTTAGGAGAAACTGGTGCCCGAAAAGCCCATTCCCGAAAACGACCCGGTAGTCAGCAAGTCGCTCGCCCCGCATTACGTCATCTCCATGGTCATCCTGATGGCCACGCTCTTCTGGGCCTTGTGGGACGAAGACTTTGGACAGCGGCCGTGGAAAGCTTTCCAGCATGAGGGGAAAGACCGCTACTCGACATTCCTGAAGACTGCCCGATCGCAATCGCGCGACTCGCAAAAGGACGTCGAGAGCAGCCCCGACTACCAGAAGCTGAAACAAGATTACGAGAATGCCAGTCAGAACGCTGCCCCGCGCATCAAGGAAATCAACGAAAAGCTGCGCGACTTGAGCACCATGATTTTGGCTGTGCAGAACGTTTTCACCGACCGGCGCGCCTATGTCAACGCCTTGACCTATAGCATCGAGACGGAGACCAGCGCATCCTCCAAACAAAGCAAGCAAAAAGATCTTGCCTCATACAAAAAGGAAAAGACCGCCGTTGAATTTCCGGACGGTAAGAAGCAGGACTTCGATTATGAGCATCTGGAAGAAACCTACAACGACCTGAAGAACGAGCGCACCCAACTGAGCGCGGAACTAGGAGAGCTCATCAAGCCGGTGAACGAACGGAAAGAAAAGGTCGACGCCTACGTTTCCGAGCACATGGTGAGCCTGACTCCAACGCAGATGGCCGGGCTACAGGATAAGACCGAGGCCTGGACACCAAAAATTCTGCAGATCAATGTCCCGGAGGCCAACATTGTCGACCGTTGCGAATCCTGCCACATGGGAATTCGCGAGCCGGTCAAGTTGACGGCGGCCGCGATGTCGTTGAAGGACAAGAAACCGGACGAGTACGCGCGCGCCTTCACCAGCCATCCCGAACCCGACCTCTTGAAAATTCACGACCCGGAAAAGTACGGGTGTTCCCCTTGCCATCAGGGCAATGGACGCGCCACCACCAGTGTAGAAAAAGCACACGGCACCTACGAGCACTGGCTCTGGCCTCTCTTCCGCAGGGGAAATATGGAAGCCGGCTGCCAGACCTGTCATGCCGCGGACATGGTTCTGGTGAGCAACGACGTGGGCTGGACGCTCAGCGATGGAAAAGATCTTTTCCGCCAGCGTGGCTGTGTGGGCTGTCACCGTTACGAAGGCTATGACAAGGAACCCGAAGACCTGCTCTCCGTCGCACAGCAAATCAAGCAACTCGAGCAAGAGAAGAAGGACAATTTCAAGCAGGCGGATGATCTGATGAAGGAAGCCGACAAGGCCGAGAGCAACGAGGAGGCCAACCGGCTAAACGACCACGCCGTCGCGCTGAAGGTGACCAACAGCAAGCTGGACCTGCGTATCGTGCAGCTGGACCGCTCGACCAAGAGCCTGCTGCAAGACATGAAAAAGGTTGGGCCCAATCTTAAGGACGCACGCCTGAAATTAAACAAGAATTGGATTCCGGTTTGGCTAAAGAAGCCCAGCGACTTCCGCGCCACAACCAAAATGCCGAATTTCCGGCTCAACGACGAACAGATCAAGGCCATCTCCGCGTACGTGTGGCAGTCGGCGCTGACGGATCCCTTGCCCAAGCACAAACCGGGCAACGCGGCGCACGGCAAAGAGCTGTTCGAAACGCGCGGCTGTCTGGCATGTCACTCCATCGGCGAGGGCGAGCAATTGCAGGGCGGAACCTTCGCCGCAAACCTCACACGCGTGGGTGAGAAGGACAACTACGACTACCTCGTCCGTTGGGTCCACAACGCGCGTGAGCGCACGCGTCCTTACTGCCCCTATGAAAAGAAGGACATCGGGCCCGAAGATTTCAAAAAGAAGGGCCTGCCTTTTGTGTTTGACCTCGAGCACAGCAGGTGTCCGAACGACAGCCACGAACTGCAGGTGCAGAACATGACGGTGATGCCCAGCTTGCGGCTGGCTCCTCAGGATGCGGAAGACGTCGCCAGCTATCTGG
>QHZC01000196.1 GCA_003224515.1 Acidobacteriota bacterium | reverse complement strand
AGTGACTTAATTAACGCTGCTGCGCCACCGGGCGATCTTGGCCACGAACGCTTCGGAATCCGGCTCGCCTCCGTGACCCGTCTCAATGGGATTGACCAGAGGGAAGTCGCCCGCAAAGGTGAATCCCGTTATGTAGGCGTCGCCGGACGAGTCCACGGCGATGCCACGCCCCTGGTTTTCATCGCTTCCGCCGAGGCAGGTGGAATAAACGAGGGCATAGCTCTGAGCATTCAAGTCCGAGACGAAAACATCAGGCCCCCCTGCGGCACCCGCGCAGGACTGGATGGGATGCTTGGTGGGGAAGTCGCCGGAGGAGGTAGTTCCTATGAGCAAAGCATTGCCGAAGGAATCCACCGCGATCCCATAGCCAAGGTCATAGTCGCTCCCACCGAGGTAAGTGGAATAAACCAAGGCGCTGCCCGCCGCGTTGAGCTTGGTGACAAACGCATCAGAGTAGCCGGCGGGGGTGCTCTGGAAGGCCCTGCTAGTCGTGGGAAAGTTTGTCAAAATGGTTTCCCCGGTGACGTAAGCGTTGGCGGAAGAATCCACTGCGATGGCGTAGGCGTCGTCTCCTCCGCTTCCCAGGTAGGTGGAGTAAACCAGTCCGGTGCCGTCCGCTTTGAGTTTGGAAACAAAGGCACCACCATTACTGCCAGTCTCGAAGGCCCCGTTAGTGGTGGGAAAGTCGGACGAAAGGGTAGACCCTGTGACGTAGGCGCTGCCGGACTGGTCCACCGCGACTCCATTGCCTTGGTCGTCGGCATTACCTCCGAGATAGGTGGAGTAAAGCAGTGTGGCGCCGTCTACGCTGACCTTGGTGACAAAGGCATCGTCGTTGCAGCCACAGGTAGTCTGGAAGTCTCCGCCAGTCGTAGGAAAATCGTGCGATTGGGTTACCCCGGTCACATAGGCGTGGCGGGACGCGTCCACGGCGATTCCATTGCCGTGCTCGTAGCTGCTACCCCCAAGATAGGTCGAATAAACCAGAGCGCTGCCGTCCGGGCTGAATTTTGTCACAAAGGCATTAGAGCCAAGCGTAGAGGCGAGGTTGGGTTGAAAGGCATTCGCTGTCGGGAAGTCAGGCGAATAAGTCGTTCCTGTGACATAGGAGCTGCCGGAAGAGTCCACGGCAATGCCCGAGCCAGCGTCATCGTTGCTGCCACCCAGGTAGGTGGAGTAAACAAGGGCGTTGCCAGCAGGGTTGATTTTCGCCACAAAGGCGTCCTCATACCCTCCGCCCGACGCCAGTTGGAGGGCGTTAAGGGTGGGAAAGTCGGTGGAATGCGTCGCGCCGGTCACGTAGGCATTCCCCGAAGAATCCACAGCGATGCCGTTTCCCCAATCGGCGCCACTCCCGCCAAGGTAGGTCGAATAGACCAGCGCTGGGTCAATGACCAGGGGCTTGGTCTTGTCGTAGCTGGGAATGTCGAACCGTACGCGGTCGTTGGCGACAACAAATCCTGAATTCTGAATAGTGATTGGTGAATTGGCCGAGCCGCTTTTCGGGTCGCCGGGCTGATAAACGCGGGGCTTATGAAGACGAACCTCGCCGCAGGCCAATTGAACGACCAAGTCCCCATTTACATCCGTGCCGATTTTCGAATTTCGATTTTCGATTTCCAGGCTGATGGTCCTCGGATTGCCCCCGGGGGCAACCTCAAAGTCGTATTCGAGTTGGCGCTGGTGGCCATAATAGACGAGATCAATCCCGGGATACACGCCTTCGTATTTCACCCTGGCGTAGGTCGGCACGTTCGTGCGCCACTTTTTCGGGTCAGCACCGATGAAGTAGTTTGACTTGCCCGGCAGTTCGTCGAGCCCCTTGACCTCTGCGGCTCGATTCGCGCCCACCAATCTCATACGCAAGACTTCCGGGGCTTGGGACTGGGGGATGCGAGTTTGCAACCGACGTTCGTGTGGCGCAGAGTTGTTATTTAACTCTGCGGCCTGTAATTCGAAAACACCAAGTGCCGCAGACCTGGGTAACACGTCTGCACTGCTTCTTCTGTTCTTCGACTTTCGCCGCACGCCACTTTCCTTGGCGTTCTGCAACGCCAAAACTGCCTCGTCGCCCCTCAGGAACAGCGTGTACCCGCTGCCTCGCGAGAGGAACTTCACACTCGAGTCAGTCTGGCCCAGGTTGGCTTCGAAGCTCAGAGGCAGCCTGCCATAACTTTCAAGCAATGTCACCTGGCGCGCCGGGCTCTGCCGATTCGCCTGATGAACGCGGTATAGCAGAGCTTGATTCGAAATCGGGTGCGTCGCATTTCCCCCTGGCAGGATAAACGTGGGCAGGGACGAAAACAGGAGTGTGAGAACGACAAGCTTCCACAACCGATCTGGCGACGCGCATTTGAACATGGGATCCTCCCTTGATCAGAACCCACCTTTAGCGATTTCTCGTTCTGGTCTGCTGAGACGAGCAGAACGAACACGGACGAGTGTATGAAGCACTCCAGCGGCGTGCTAAAGAGTAGGGACGTCAGGGGCGAACGTCAATCAGGCATACGCTGGACAGAATAGGGGGTGAACTCTGTACAAAACAGGATTTCACACGGGAGAGCCAAGGTGTTGCGCAGGGAATGGCCCCATGGAAGGTGCCCGGATATTGCGTACTGAAACCACGCGCCATAGGGACGCACACCTCCGTTAACCTGCCATTAACCTAACTTCCGCGCTCGTCCGAGCGAACTGTTTTGTTTCCAAGGAGTTGACATTTCATTCCGTCTCTATGTCCCAGGTTCATGCCAAGTCTTGACCGGCTTCATGACCTCCGCCGGTATCTGCAGCGTCGCATAGGTGCCTGCAGGTCTTTCCTCAGCCGCTGCTCGTGCGTCTCGCGGAGAATCCGACAATGAAGTCAGGATCGGTCAAATCGACGCATACCTCGTTTTGCGAGGTCGTGCGCTGAACGAGCATGAAAGCCTTTTTGAAGCTATGGATTCCATCGATTCATCGGTCTTCGAATGTTATGAGGCTCTATTCGATCTCGAGACGGATGACTGGAATCATCGGTACAAGACCTCTACAAGAACCAAATATTTGGGCTTGATGTTTTATCCATTCAAAGCATCCAACTGGACACGAATTATCGGGGGAAAGGAATCGGCGCTCAAGTCGTGCGGGCGATCGCATCACACTGCGGGCTAATCGCTTACAAGCCTTTTCCCTTGCTGTATTCCAATTGGGACGATGAGGAACACACCGAACTACGGAAACAACCCGGGTTCGAAGAGAAGCGACTCGCTGATTTTGCCAGGGTGGCCAGATTCTGGGCGGACTTGGGTTTTGTTAGGCTGGATGAATCTGACTTCTATACGTATGCTCCCGAATTGATCGATCAACCGAGCCCCGCTTCCGACATTGCTCCCTCTCCGGTTGTCAACCGCGTTCCCCGTGGTCGGCGTCTCGCCAATTTCGATAGTGGCGCGTTTTTCTCCGTTCGTCCTTTCCGCCCAGGCCCTGACTTCCAAGCCTGTATTTTTCCGCAGGATGTCCCGGTTGCTCTCTGACCGTGCGTTGCGCTGGTTGTTTCGGAATAACAATGTTCACAACTTTAGGAATTGTGTACACGCAGGTGGTACACTATGCAGGAGGACAAAGGGATGCCCACCGCCAGGACGCGATCACATAAGCACTTTCGGTTGAACGCGGCGAAAATCAAGCGCGCACAAAAGGTGTTACATGCTGGCACCGAAACAGAGGCCATTGAGCGCGCGTTGGACTTGGTGATTTCCGAACACGAGAGGAACGGGTTGGCTGCGGAAGCCAATGAGCGCTTCGTGAAAAGCGGCATAGCCGTTAAGGATGTCTACGGCACGCTGGAGCAGTAGATGCAGCCGGTGCTCTTCGATACATCGGTTTACATCACGGCCTTGCGGATGAGAGATGATGCAGCCCTGGGTTTGAGGCGGATCGCTGGAGGTACCGCCGTATGGCTGAGTTCGGTCGTGCTCGAAGAACTCTACGCTGGGGTGAGCGCGCGCAATCGGCACGTTGTGGAGCGTCTTGAGCGCGACTTCCACAGAGCCGGACGGATCTTGGTTCCAAATCTCACGGACTGGACACAGACGGGCAAAGTGCTTGCTCTCCTAGCCGCAAAGTACGATTACGAGCAGATCGGGAAAGGGCGCTTGACCAACGATGCGCTGATTGCAATGAGCGCAGGCCGTTTGGGAATTACAGTGATAACGGGCAATACGCGTGACTTTGGGAAGCTTGCAGAGTTCAAGTCCTTTCACTGGCAAGTGGAAAATCCGCGCACGAACTAAGAGTCGTCGGTGCTACCGAATCGACTGAATTAACGCAGTGATGCGCTTTCCTGCGTAGCAATCAACTCTGCAAATAACCCCCGTTCCTTTGTTCCTCCTGCCGAAGTTGTGTCCTCAAACTCACGTCTAGTCGCGTCGGTGCGCCCTGTTAGGCCGAAATTCCTGTTGAAAATCCCATTCCGACGAACTTGTGGTTCACCGATCTCAAAGGCGAGTTCTTGCTGGGGAATCGGCAATAGCTACCCGCTGACCGTCACGATCACGCCAGTCGTTATCTTCTGACCTGCGAAGAGCTCTCTTCCACCAAAGAAGACTATGCTTTTACCGTGTTTGAGAGGCTTTTTAAGGAGCGCGCCCTGCCTGCCAACATCCGCAGCGATAACGGCGTGCCCTTCGCTTCCGCCCATGCCTTGTTCAAGCCTTGAGACGGTCCGCAGACTGGCGTTCTTCTTCGAGATCTTCAAAGCTATATCGTAGAGGAGGGACACCGTGCTTAGCGGCGAAATCCATGAAAGCCGCCAATGGCGTCTGGGATAGCTCAGCAGCGCGTCCCAGCGAGACCTTATTCTCGCGATAAAGTTCGAGAGCCAGCAATCGAGCGGTTTCCTCAGAGAGGTTCTGCTCCCAATTTGCGGCCCTCAGAAGCACCGAGGGCAACTTCACGGTTTCCATATACCAAAACTACCGCACCCCTGGCAGTTTGTCATGCCCTAAACCTTCCCCGTCCCCGTGTACCCGGTGCGTACCTCACTTGGGCGAATCCGTTGTATTTGGCTTTTGTCCCGTCGGTCCCGCGCACGGTTCAAAGTGACTCGCATGCAAGACGCTCTTTCTCGCCGGCGGTTTCTCCTAGCGAGCGCGACCGGCAGTTCCGCCACCTGAGCCGCTGCTCACGGGCCCGCGGCTCTGGCCGCCGCAGACCAAACCCATGGATCACTCACGTATGCGCGTTTCATTTCCCTAGTCGGCAATCCGTTGAATTCATTTTTTGTAACCGACCCCTTTACTTCGGGCATCAAACTGGTTCACGGTAGGGGCGCAAGGAGGGATAATCATGAATTCCAAGCAAGTGGTTCTCATCACCGGCTCCAGCACCGGCTTCGGCAAACTGTTCGCCGATACCCTGGCTCGTAACGGGCACACCGTTTTCGCGACGATGCGTGACCCCGGCGGACGCAACGCCAAGAATGCCTCCGAAATCCGCACGCTTGCGGAAAAGGATTCACTGCCAATCTACGTCCTTGAACTGGATGTAACCGACGACGCCTCGGTCGAGCGGGCTGTGGATGCCGCCGTCGCCAAAGCCGGTCGTGTCGACGTCGCCATCAACAACGCCGGCTACGTCGTCTCGGGGTTGGCGGAAGCTGTCACCACCGAACAAGCGCAGCGTCTCATTGACACGAATTTTCTTGGACCGGTTCGCGTAAATCGCTCCGTGCTTCCGCACATGCGGCGCCAACGCAGCGGCTTGCTCATCCACATCAGCAGCGCCGCCGGTCGCGTGATTGCTCCTTCCATGGGTTTCTATTGCGCCAGCAAATTTGCACTCGAGGCGTTGGCCGAGGCGTACAGCTACAAACTTGCCGCGCAGGGAATTGAATCCGTGATTGTCGAACCCGGCCAATATGTGACTCCTGTTTTCGGCAATATAGTGACGGCTGCCGACGAGGCCCGCACCAATACATATGGAGCTGTCAAGCAGATCCCTGCGAAGATCAACGCGGCACTTTCCTCCACGGCCGGCAACGCTCAGGAAGTCGCGGACGCCGTTCTGCGGACTATCGAGACTCCTGCGGGAGAGAAGCAGCTGAGGTATCTAGTTAGCCCCCAAAGCTTCGGTGTCGACGAGATCAACGCCCTCTCAAAGCGAGTGCAAGCCAACGTTCTAGAAGCCTTCGGCCTTGCTGCCGACACTAAATTCCTCAAAGGTAAGGCAGTCGGCTCCGTCTAGCTCTCTCTTGCGGGAACACCTTTTGGAAGGATCCGTCAACAAAAGGTTTGCGCTCTGCCGGAGGTATCCTCCGAAGACTCATTCAGCAAGAGCAAGAATGCGATTCCTCGCGAGAAGTCGCGCAATGTAGTGCTAGGTCGTAAAGACTTCCCCATTTGGCGAGTCACTCGGAAACTATATTCCCGCCATATTCACACTCGAAAATGCAAATGGCACTTTGCAGACCGACGGAGCTAAGATCAACACCACGTTGCCCTGGAGTATCTCTACATGGATGAGGGTCAATGACAACGTTCTTGCCGAATCCGCTAGGCCGTACGTACAACTTCGGCACGCGAGGCGATAGCTAATGGCAACGTGACTGATCAAAGAGGAGAGAAACCACGAGATTGGGATCGACTGCGGTGTTGACAAGCTTTGCAAAGAGAAAAATTGCCTTCGGCACTTGGCCTACTAACGTACGGAAGTTCATTATCAGCCTACCTGGCGTAATCGCCCTAGCAGCCGGAATTGCTCTCGTGCACGGCGAGGCAGCAGGGCAAGCGTCTCGGGCGCAGGCGATTGCCAACGTCAGCGCTCGAATTGTTGCCGTAAATATTCCTGGCGCGTCGGCTATCTCACAGGTCGGCACGTTTCTCAACAACCCGGCCGCATGCGCCCATCCCATACCCACCCTGTTCGCCTCTTATACCCAACCCGGCGCGGTGTTGGATCCGAACCGCATCCTGGTCGGCAGCCGCTCGAACTTCGATGCCCCGTTGGCCATCGGCGTCGGGCGCGAAGGCTCGTTCTTGTCGATCGGACCCAAGTGGGCGGGCCGTCCTCAGCGTTCCGGTGGATTTTGCACAGAGCGGCGTTCAGTCCTCGACTCTCGGCGGGGCCGTGCAGATGTTCAGCGCGAACAGCCCCCATTGGTACAACAGCGTCCATAATAGGGGTGCAAACACGGCTGCGTACACCGGCGTCAGCAATCCCCTCGGCTTGTCCAACAACAACGCCTTTGGCCGCCTCTGGCCATCAAATGCACCGTTCGGCGACACCGGAATCGGTTCATCCTCAATCCTTGATCCGACCGGGCAGCCGCTCGCGGGGGCGCCCAACTCCCTCATCGGCGGGGTCTACGCGGGAAGCCTGACAAACCGCAATGTGGTGACCGCGCAATCGCAGGTCATCCCCGGCTCGCTGAGCACGGGTGCAGTGGGAACAGCCTTCCTCGGCCCATCGCCAGATGGTTCCTGCAAGGCGGTATTTTCCGTTGTCACCGCTGACGGCGCCATCGTCCAGGAAAGCACGCTCAAGGGGCTGGATGGTTTGGCGCCGGCGGGCACAGTTGAGCCACTCCTGGGCCGGAACTGGGATCCTCCGAACCAGGGTGTCGAGCCTCGGCTTGGTGTGCTAATGAATCCCTACACATGAGGGCTCGGACTTCTACGTCGCCAATCGGGGCAACAACACCATCGTTCGCATGCGTCAGGATGGCGGTGTGGTAGCAATCCGCCGCATCACGGTCGACAACAGCCCTATTGACAACGCAAGCCTCAACGGCATCGCCACTTCGACGGACGGTACGACGATTTACGTGACCTTCATCGGCCCGGGCAAGGACCAGGGCGGCGTCCTCGCGCTGCCAGCTTTCTGACCTTCGGACCAACTACGCTAGAGGCAGCGCTCGCAGCGGAACTGAGTACCGACTCTGGCGAAGCAATGTCCGCCGTTTCGCAAGGCTTACGCCCTCCTCGGCACCGCTCAGGGTATCCTCAACCACCTTGAAGCCAGCGCGGTCGGCCGATAGGGAAGTGGCGATTTTTACGCGCGTCTCCAGGTCGCGCGTGTTGATTGCAATAGAAAGACGCTTCGTTCAAGAAATCCAATGTGTGTCTTCCTATTCTTCGTTTTCATCGTGCAGTCGCCTAAAGTAGTGCCGGAGCATCTGTTTGACTACATTGTGTCCCAACTCGAAGGAAGGCCTGACGAACCGCCGCGTCAGGCGGTAGGAGAAGCCACGGCCTCTGCCATGACGGCTAGGGTGATAAGTTCTCTCAACGACGTGGACGAATACGAACGAAATTGCAAGTCATTGGCCCACGGCGCTAACCCCACCGCGGTTGCTCATCCAGGCTGATACCTAAGGCCGTTTTCGCAACCACCTCGTGCGTGAGGAAGGAATTGGCAGGATGAATCCGGCCGAGACGCGCATCGCGTAACAACCGTTCATAACCCGCCGATCGAAAGATCCCTGAGCCACCGGTGACATCTAGCCCAAGATCCACAAGGCGCCAGGAGCCCTCCACCGCGCGGTATTTGGCGGCAAAGATCTTTGACGGCCATTGGGCGCCGTGATCCACGCCATTCGACCAGTCCTCCGCTACCCTCTCCAGATGCGCTCCAATGGATTCCAGTTCTATGACCATTTCGGCAATGGCGTGCTGGACCTCGGGATGATACGCCATTGAACGGGAGAGGGCTAGCGAGCCTTTATTTCTCAGCGTAGTGATAGTCTGGTCCAGGGCGCGCTTGGCTAAACCGTAATAGATATTACCAAAGCCCATCAGTGCCCAGGCAAAGATTCCGAGCACGAAAGGATCTATTCCGGCCGCACCGGCCCGGACAACCCGCGCGACATACCGGTCGGCAACAAACACATTCTCTAAAATAGTGTCGTCGCTTCGGGTCGCGCGCATACCGAGAACATCCCAGGTTTCCTTAATGATGTATCCTGCGGCATCGCGTGGCATGAATGCGTGAACGATCTTTGGCTGTTTTGGATCGCTGGTATCCATCCCATGCAATCCGAAACGTGTCCAGACGGGCGTCAAGCTGCCAAACTGCTTCCGGCCCGTGAACCGGTAGCCGCCATCGACACGTTCTGCTTTCGCGCTGGAGAGCAGAACCGGCACATCATTACCACTTTCGGCATGGCCGGCCGCGAAGATCTCTCCGCCAGCCGCCTCCCGCAGCATCCATTCCAGTGAAAGATCTCCGCGGTGCCAAAGATCGGCGGCGACTCCGAGCCAATAGAGGTGCATGTTCACTGCAAGCGCAGTCGCGGGCGCGTGATACGCCAGGCGCCGTTGCTCACGGCATACTTCGGCAAGCGTCATGCCGGCACCGCCGAATTCCGAGGGCACGGGCAACAGCAGATACTTCGCCGTGCGGAGCTCCTCGAAATCTTCTTCAAAGAAGCGGTTTTCACGATCGTATGCGGCGGCACGAGAAGCAAAGCGCGCCAGATGCTCTTCGGTAAGAGCATGCTCGACGGACTGAAGCCGCGAAGCCGACGTCTTCGGATTTCTTGGCTTACCTGAGTCGCCGCCAGCTGAGAACGCATTGGAAGCAGTTGCTTCAGAAGCTGGGTCCATGTAGTCCTCCTTCCCATCTTGGGGACTAATTGCACGAATATCCTAAAGTGCAACATTGTCTCAGCAAAGCTGAGCTATCTAGTGTTCTGAGTCAAGGATATGTTGAATACTCTCCGCTTCATCGCTGGCCTTGTGGTTGAAACATTTCCGCGGCTACTTTGCACGATCCGTCAACCGCCTTCCAAACACGAAGGTACGCCGCAGTGAAATCGAAATGTTTTGCACTCTTGCGTTCGTCAAATCTTATATTCGTTGTTCCATATTCATACGCCATGTCACCGGACGGAGCGGCAACAATGCGATCAGGGTTCAGCGGTGCATAGTTCTCGTTCTCACGCTCTGTGGCGATTCGCCCGGCGGCATTGTCGATCGCAGCCTTGCCGACCACGGGCCGCTCGAGGGCACCAGAGAAGAAGTACATGTCATCGGCCAAGGAATTGACACCGGCGCCTTCTTTCACAGATTGTACCTTCACAAGCTGTTCTGTGCAGGGGCCGTTTTCTGCGACGGCGAGATCAGCAGCGCTTTTGACCCAACCAGGCGCATAGCCGACGATTGCAAGGGGCTGATCAGCGGCCTGACCGCCGGAATCCCCGCCGATATAGTTGGTCCTCAAAAACGCACCAGGAGTGCTGGCCATTACTGCCACAACAATGCACACTCGAAAACAAAGCCAGATCATCGGGTCTCCTTCTCGTTGCTTGCGACCTGTTCCATTTCGATGCGGCCTGAATATGGTTTTGAAACCAGCTCTAAAGAGCGCTCAAAAACGCGACCAGGTCCGATTCCTCCTGGGGCGTCAGGACAAGGCCAAATCGGACTTCGTAAAAATGTACGGCATCCAATAGCGTCGCAGCCGAGCCATTATGGAAGTACGGGGCGCGGGCAGAAAGACCACGCAGGATCGGCCCTTTGATCTTGCCGACATGGTCGAATTTGCCGTCGATCAAGGCTTGGCCGAGATCAGTAGTGGTCTTGCACGTGCTAGTCGGGAGACCTGTGCCCGGATCCGTTTTGCACACCGTGATGGTTGGCAAATAGCCGACATCAAGGCCTCCCAAATTTGCGGAAGGGTTGGAGGGGTTGGGGTCGCTGGTACCGATGTCCAAGGGTGTCGGGAAGGAATGATTGCCCATGTTGGGCGTATCGTGGCAGGTGCCGCAAGTACCTTGAAGCGAGGGAATACCGCCGGCAAGCAGGCCACCGGCCGACACATCGTCGTTGATGCCCGCTACGCCCGTGATGTTAATGGGCTTGGAGTTGAAAATGGCCTGCCCGCGCGCAACTGCCGCCCGCGGATGCATGGAAGGCAATCCTGTCCAGGCGTCAAAAGGGTTGAAGATCGCGGGCGTAAACTGACCATCGCCCGGTATAACAAGCCCACCCGGCTGCTCGAATTGGGGGAGAAGAAAGTTGACGCTGGAGTAGCTGCTGATGAAGAACGGTTGGTTGACGAGAGGTACGGGCCCGCCACTCGCCCCTTGGGCATCCAATCTGGCGGTGCGGAAGCCGAATGCCTGCGCGGTGAACAAGGCCATCTCAAAATTCACGATTTGTTGCTGTTCCTCGGGGGTTGGCCTAGTCCCATCGCCCTGTGCGTGGCCCGTGGTGGCATCCGAGGACTGGTGCGCCAGATCATTCAGAAGTGAAGTTGGATAGTTCGAGTAAAGGATTTTGGTTGTGCCGGTGGCCGTCGATGATTCCCGCCCGTCAAACATGACCGCGCTCAAGAAGCGGAGGTTGGTAGTGGGCAATGGGCGGCGATACATCGAGATCACATCGGATTCGTTGCAGCCGTATGGGTTGTTCACGCTGACAACTCGATAGTCGGCGTTGGAAGACACCGCAATGGCGACGCGGATCAAGCCGCGCGTGCGCAGCAGGCTATAGGCTGCCGACATTCCCGCAAACGTCGAGACATCGATATTGTGGTTGCAGTTGGAACCGTCAACGGCGCGAAAGATCGGGTCTTTGCCACGCGTTAGCACGAACCGCTGCTGGACATTGGCGGCGGAAACAGACATGCCGTCGCTGGGCTGGTGACACGTACCGCAGGAGCGACCGTTAGTGCCCAAGCTTTGGAAAAATGGTCCCGTCAGATCGATGCCTCCCCCGGTTGTGCTGTAGGTTTGGGACGCCCCGTTCGCATTCGGGAAGAACACTCCATTGGGGATGAAAGAGAATTGCTGCCCACTTGCTGCGACGACAGCCATTAGCGCAGCGACCAGAAAAGGGGCGGCGCTCATCAGGAGGCCCTTGTGCCGGCGCCAGAATGCTGATCTCCTTGCTGAAAAGAGAGACAAGAAACGAGTAAGCCTGGACTGCTGGGCTGGAAAAGTCTGCATCGAAACACCTCCTATGAGCGATTTCTGATGGGCATGGCGCTCGGCCAGCCTCTGCTAAAGCTTGTAGCAGCCAGGAGGCGCCGCAACAGACGATAGCGGGCAGTCCGCGAGTCATTAAGGTCGGGCCTCGTAAACTATGTTGAAGGGAGTTTCCGCAGCGCGACGGAAGCGACTGAACCCCGCTGAGGTGACAACCTCCCGGATGCGTGTCTCGCCGGCTTGCGCACCTAAGCACAACCCGACCTCTTGCGATCGTGAGCACGGCGTACACAACAAAGTTGAAAAGGAGTAGTAAACCCGGCCTACCGGATTGAGATTGTCCTTCAACTGGTCATTGGCAAAGGGCTCAACGATCATCCACGTTCCATCGTTAGCCAACGACTGACGAACATGCGCGGCAGCCCCAATCGGGTCGCCCATGTCGTGCAGGCAATCGAACACTGCCACGAAGTCGTAGTTTGTGCCGGGGAACTCTTTTGCTTTTGATACATCGAAGTTGACCCGAGCGGCGACACCTTCGCGTCTGGCGGACTCGCGAGCTGCATCAATCGACGCGGCGTGATAGTCGAAGCCGAAAAATCGAGACTCGGGGAATGCCTTCGCCAGTAGTAAAGTGGAGGCCCCTTTCCCGCAGCCGACGTCGGCCACTCGTGCACCGGCCTCGAGTTTCGCTTTGACATCGTGCAACGCGGGAATCCCGGAGCTCACAAGATTGGCGGCATAGCCTGGACGAAAGAACTTTTCGCACCCATGAAAGACACCGTCAACATGTTCATGCCAACCCATTCCAGCACCGGTGCGAAAGGAGTCGGCGATCCGCGGAACCGCGGCGAGCGAGCCCAAAGCTAGTTCAAATGCCCCGGGCAGATAGGCGGGGCTGCGCTCGTCCGCCAGCGTGAAAGCTTGCTCTTCACTCAGGCTGAACTTGTTTGTCTTTACATCGTAGGTGATGTAGCCGCCCGCCGCTTGTGAAGCTAGCCACTCGCGCAAATAGCGCTCATCAGTACGCGTCTTGGTCGCCAGCTCTGCCGAACTCATGGGACCAGCAGCCAGCGCCTTGTACAACCCAAGCTTTTCGCCAATAACCACCATGCCGGCGTGAACGGAGGCGCCGAGATCGGCCACGAATTGCCCGATAAAGGCATTAAGTTTGTTCATGTCCAGAGCGGGAAGTTGTGCTGTACTCATTTGGACCCCTTTTCCTTTCCGGATCAACGATCACTCTCCATTGCAGACCTCATCCGCTTTCACTCGCCCTTCGATTACCGGGGGAGCCCCTTCGGTCCGGCAAGCAGATCGAAAGGGCTGACATTCTCGGTCAGGCTATTGGCCGGCAAATGCCTGGCACGAAACGTTGGGGTGCCAATTCACGAACGCCCCGTTGGGGTTCTGCTTCCATGCCCACACATGAAGCGTGTAGAACGCTGGGAGGCCGAAGCGATTGGGGCTCTCAAAATAATGAAAGAGCTGTCCCATGAGCTGTGGGGCCCCTTGTCCCGGATGAGCCTTGTCCCAGTCGCTCGCAATCACTAGAAAGTCGGCGCCGATCAATTGCAGGTGGCCGTCTGGCATCGGCTCGTAGATCACGATCTGAGGACGCGTGGCGTCTATTACGCCGGCGGCCACGAGGGTCAAGTTCACGTAATGAAGTCCCATTGCTCCGGCGTCGGGTCCGCTCACACAGCCGAATAGAAGCGAGTACCCCTCCCCCTCGGCCACCGACACTTCCTTGAAGCGCTCGGTGTTATCCCGAACAATTTTCAGAAGTGCGCCCTGTGCGGGCGTCAGTTGTTGAGGTTGCGCTGTCGTCCCGTGCGAGTGTCCGTTTTGCGCCAGGGCGCCCCAGGGACAAACGCTTAAGAGAACGAGAGCCATCATCGAATGCTGGAATTGCGTCGCGAATCGTCCGATTTTCATCGTAGAAGCCTCCTTAGGTGATTTCGGGTTACTGGCCTCAGCTCAGCCCCCTGATGCTTGGCTTTGCCTCTTCTTTGGCAGCAGTAGCTTTGCTAGAATCCGCACTGTGCGACGTTTCCTTGCCCTGCATTGCTCAGGAAGGAATGCGCGCTAGGTGCTGGATCTTGCCTGGCCAATGCAAAGTAGCAAGCGTGGGGACGGGAAGTAACGAAACAACGCCAAAGAAAAGCCAAAAAATCAGGACGCACAAGCTAGTTAGCTTTGCGGGAGAGCGGGGCCCCCCCTTGGAGACGCGTCCCTTAAACTACCAGTTCGGGGAGTTCACGCTGGACTTAGGAAGGGGTTGTGTGCTCAAGGGCGGAGAGGAGATCAAGCTTCGTCCTAAGGTATATGAGACTCTGAAGTACTTGGTCGAGCATGCTGGACGGCTGATCGGCAAACAGGAATTGATTCAGGCCGTGTGGCCTGATGCCTTCGTTACCGACGATTCCCTGGTGCAGTGCACCGTTGAACTGCGCCGCGCACTGGATGATCATGCGCAGCAGTTACTGAAAACCGTACCTCGGCGCGGGTATTTATTCGCGGCGCGTGTCATGCGCTGCCCGGCGAAAGAGGATCCTTCCCCTGCCGGTGATTCGGTTGTCTTGTTGGGAAGCCGCGAACCTCAACGGGCGAAGGTTGCAAGGAAGCACCCCGATCTGCCAACACCGCGTACTTCGCTCATCGGACGAGAACAACAAGTGGCAGAAGCCGCAGAGTTGCTACTTCGACCAAACATTCGCCTGTTGAGCCTCACTGGTGCGGGAGGTGCCGGAAAAACCCGCCTTGCGCTGGCTATAGCCGAAGCGATAGCGGAGCGGTTCACAGCAGGCGTCCAATTTGTTGGTTTGGCCGCGATTACTCATTCCGAGTTGGTGGCAACCGCCCTCGCAAAGGCGCTCGACATCCAGGAAGCCGCCAACAGGACAGTTCCGCAACTGATCGGCGATCAACTGCAGAACTCGGGGCCATTCTTGCTCGTGCTGGACAACTTCGAACAGGTTCTCCCGGCAGCGACGTTAGTGGCCGAAGTATTGGGAGCATGCCCATCTCTAAAGGTCCTGGTTACCAGCCGGGCCTGCCTGCGTATTTACGGCGAACAGGAATTCCCGGTAACACCGCTGGCGCAGAATTCGGCCATCGAATTGTTTGTTCACCGCGCGATGGCCGTCCGGCCCGGCTTTGCAATGACTTCAGAAAATGCTCCTGCCATTCGCGAAATCTGCTCGCGGCTGGATGGCCTGCCATTGGCAATTGAACTGGCGGCGGCCCGGACGAGGGTGCTGTCGCCTAGCTCCATGCTGGATCGGTTGCAGAGCCGCCTGCAGTTGCTCACCGGCGGCGCGCTCGATTTGCCCGAGCGGCAACAAACACTACGCAAGACCATTGACTGGAGTCATGGTCTGTTGAATGAGGGCGAGCAGAAACTGTTCCGGCGACTTTCCGTCTTTGTCGGCGGATGTACTCTGGAGGCGGCGGAAGCCGTTTGCAATACAAATCACGATCTCGGTATCGATCTCTTTGAAGGTGTGTCATCTCTGGTGGACAAGAATCTGGTTCAGCATGTCGAGCAAGCCGCGGCTGAACCGCGTTTCTCAATGTTGGAAACGATTCGCGAATACGGGCTTGAACGCCTTGCCGCTAGCGGTGACGAATCTGTGGCGCGACGGGCGCACGCCGCCTACTGTCTGGTTCTCGCGGAGGAAGGCAATCCAGAACTGAACGCTGCAGATCGGGTTGAATGGCTGGCCCGATGCGACATTGAGATCGACAACTTTCGTTCCGCTCACGACTGGCTCTTTGAGAACCTGGAACTCGACTGGGGTTTGCGCCTTTGTATGGCTCTTTTTCTATTCTGGGACATGCGGGAACACCTGACCGAGGGCCGAAATCGCCTTGAGACTATCTTGCGCCTTACTAGCGACGGGTACGTGAAAGAACGAGCCAAGGTGTCGGTTTTTCTCGGCGCTCTGATGACAGCACAGGGCGATTTTCCGGCTGCTCAGCGTTTTCTCGAGCAGAGCCTCTGCCTTTATCAACAATTGGGCGATCAATGGGGGATAGCCACGGCTTTGAATGCCTTGGCAGTTTCCGCACGAGATCGGGGTGACTACTCCTCCGCGCAAGATAATTTTGAGAGGAGCCTTGCGTCCTGGCGCACGCTATCTGACCGATCGGCGACCGCACGTTGCCTTCATAACCTTGCCAACGTGGTTAAAGTTCGTGGCGACTATTCACGCGCGCAATTGGCTCTGCATGAGGCGACAAGTATTTTTGAGGAGCTCGGTGATCGCAGCGGTGCCGCCTGGTCGATCAATCAGCAGGGCGACATAGCGCGCGAACAGGCCGAGCTCGGTGTGGCCCGAAGCCTATATCTGCGGGCGCTTGCGGCCTTTCGGGGAGCCGGGGACCGCTGGGGCTCCGCTCGGTCACTATCCGATTTGGGCTACGTTTGCTGTGAGCAGAAAGACTACGCGGCCGCGCATATGGCATATCAGGAAGCTCTCAAGATCTTTGCAGACTTGGGGCATCGGCGTGGCATGGCGCGGGCGTTAGAAGGCTGCGCTTGCTTGGCTCTAGCTCGAGGGGACGCCGCGCGTGCGCTGAAGCTGGCTGCCGCTGCAGCGCACGCGCGCCAGCTGATTAGCGCTCCCTTGCCTCAAGCCGAGCAGTTGAAACTCGATCAGGTGCTTCTCCGTGCCTGGAAATCGCTCACCGAGCCAGAAGGAAGGGATGCGTGGGCAGAAGGCTCCGTAATGAGCGTGGAAAAAGCTATCCAATACTCTTTGGATGAACCTTCATCCGTCATTTCAGGACAGCAGGGTCAATGAGCCGGCGCACTGCGGAAACACGATCGGCCGGAATGCCTACCCGGCGAGCGTGTTCCCGAATGCTGTCCTCGTCTGGAGCCAGATAAATGCAGTAGACCTTGTCTTCGGTGACGTAACTGTGCAACCACTGAATGTGGGGCCCCATTTCCTTCAAGATCTGTAATGAATGCATCGATAGGTCGCGGATCTGGGACTCCGACAGTGCTCCGGCACCAGGTACGTTGCGTTCGATGACAAATTGCGGCATGAATGAGTACTCTAACATCGAACGCTAATTCCAGCCATGGGGCGTGCAGAAGGCGTGCAGAGGCGTGCAGGGCGTGCAGACGGTGGATAGTGCGCTGTCACATCGTATCCCCCTGACAGATTTGAGGTTGAACGCCTTTTTTCTCAAATATATTTGTGGTGACTCACCACACCCATGAGTCGATGCAACAGCAGTTGGGATCAATTACGGGCCTTGTTAGTCAGAGCGTCTCTCTTAGCTGTGAGCGAACAAGACATCGAAGATGACTGGTCATAGTGGGTTCCCGTCAACACAGGGTGTGTTGGACCAACCCAGCCAGCACGAACTGACACCAGTGAATTTGCAGGAGTTATGCCTCCTTACAGTTGGCGATGAAAGTGCCCTACTGATGATCGATTGTTAGGACGAGTGGGCTGGCTCACAAGCAAATGTCCACGACTCGTTTATCGAGGTCATTCATCGAATCCCCCAATTGGGGTCGATGAGCGAGGTATTTTCGACATGCAATACAAAGCATCAATGTGATAAACGCCCTGGTCCGGCTTATCTATGCTTTGTAATAGGGCACGATGGCGGAGAGAGGGCCGACCACGCTCCGGCGCTTGACAACAATGTGGGTAACGCCCCAGATCCTCGCCTCGGGAAGACACACAGGTATTGATAGCCCCCATTCTTAACCGGCAGCGCGGATCCGCAGTAGCACAAGTCGTAGGGTGGTAAAAGAGAAGGTCATGATTCGATGTTCTATTTTCTGCCTAAGTCTTGCGTTTGCCGCCATGCTTCTCGCGGGAAAGGTCCGGCCGGCGCGCGGGCAGGAAGGGCCCTCGGTCCAGCAGAGCATCGCCGCAGCACAGCTAGCTCTGCGTCATCGGCGCTATTCGCAGGCGATCCAAACACTGGAAGATGCTCTAAAGCGATTTCCGGGAGATTCCCGGCTCCGGGTCGAACTGGGTAGGGCCTATGTTTATCAGCGCCAGGACGCGCGGGCCATGGAAATCTTCCGTGCGGTCCTGCGCGACGATCCCTCGAACCGGATGGCAAAGCTCGAGTTGGCCCGCCTGCTCAGTTTTCGCGGGAAATGCGAGGCGTCGAATCAACTTTTCCGCGAGGTGCTTGCAGCAGATCCGAACGACGAGGCTGCAGCTATCGGACTGGTACGAAATCTGCTACTTCAGAAAAAGAAGGACGAGGCGCGCCGCGAGGTGGAACAGGCACTGGCCCGCCACCCAAACAGCATTCGCCTGCAGGAGTATCGGGACGACTTGCAAAAAAATCAGTTACCGCTTCCAGTCTCCCGTGAGATAAGCGCGCTAAACCAAGTGCAGGCGGATGCAAACTACTTCAGCGATAGCGCAGGAAATCGTGCCTTGAGTGCTGGACAGAGGTTAGAGGTTCAGATCGGACGCCAGCTCACCAACAGTTTCCGCCTCGATGAAAAGTCTCTTTGGGTGAGCCAGGGCCCGAAAGCAAGCATCTTTACGGTTAATGATGAAGGCCGAGTGCGGTTGGCACGCTGGCTCTTCGTTGCAGGGGGCGTGGGGATCATTCGCTTCGCCGACGATTCGAATAGAGCACTCTACCGCGGAACCTTGATTCTTCATCCTTTCCAGAGTTTTTGGCTGCAAGGAGGCTTCTCCCGGATTCCGATTACCCCGACATTCCACTCAACTCAATTCGACGTTTTGGCAGAGGGTTGGTGGAGCCGGCTCGACTGGCAGCCGCGCTCCTGGCGGATCAGCGCCGATTTCTTGAAGCGGCACTATTCCGACTCAAATCGGACCCAAAGAGAAGATGCTGAAGTGTTGCACTGGATTGGAATTTCGCACTTTGCTGTAGGACTGGGATACCAGTACAAGCATTCTTCATTCACGCAGACCTTTTCACATGGGTACTTCAATCCAAACCAGTATCGCAGCCACCTCGGACTCGGTGGGTTCCGTTTTGTTGTAGGTAAAATCTACCGCGGCGAATACCTCGGGCAGTATGGCGCCGAATCTGTGTTTCAGACCCCCTACCAGATTGCTTGGGAGGCCACGGCAAAGAATCGACTTATCCTGGGGAGATGGGACTTGGATGCCGACTATACCTACTTCCACCTGGCGCAGACCACAGGAGCATTCCGGGCGCAGGTAGGTCGCTTCAGGTTCGGGTACCGTTTTTAGTCGGCCAATGTGGAGAGACTTAGCTCAGATGGAGATGGCAGGAAGTTGGGTAAGGACATGGAGAAACAGTTGAAAATACTCGTCGTCGATGACGACAAGTCCATTTGCCGGTGGCTGAATGCCGTTTTGACGGAGGAAGGCTACGAATGCTGCGCCGCACGCAGTGTCGAGGAGGCCGAACCGCTCCTTCTTGATGGCCCGATCGATCTGGCGCTTCTGGATATC
>QHZC01000195.1:11197-12477 GCA_003224515.1 Acidobacteriota bacterium | reverse complement strand
CCGCGCCCCCGATTGCGGCGATCACTTTGCGCCGGCTGATCACTGGACAGGCTCAATCGCTTTCAACATGTGGCCAGCCTTGACGTTATCGAATTTCTGAACAGCTCCAGACGGCCAACGGATCTCGACCAGTTTGGCAGTCGAGTCGCCCCCCAGGCCGACAATCAGCCGTTTGTCGCTGGCCGAAAGATAACCCATGGCCGTGTTGACAGTAAAATATTGCGCTAGTCCGGATGTGGTCAGGACTTTGACGCGACATCCAATGCCGTCACGATTTGATTTCCTGCCGATGGTCTGAACCCCCAGCCAGTTTCTGCGATTCCCACCATCGTTTCGCAGCAGATACGCCCTTTGACCGACGTTGCTGACCACGACGTCGATATCACCATCGTTGTCTATGTCGCCAAAAGCAGCGCCGCGACCTGCCCATTCTTTTTGAAAAACCGCGCCGGCAAGCACCCTCACGAAATGGCCAGAGTCATTCCGCAACAGCAGCAGAGGTTCGAGGTATTTCAAATTAGGTGAGATCTGCTCGATGGTGTCCATCACGTGCCCCTGCGCCACAAAGAGATCCTTCCAGCCATCGTTGTCATAGTCGAACAGGTGCGTGCTCCAACCGGAGAAGGAAAGAGTCGCGCTCCCGACGCCAGACTGGTTGGTCACATCGCGGAAGGTCCCGTCGCGGTTATTGCGAAACAGCATGTACCGTTCGTTAGAGAGATCGGTGACGACAATATCGGGATAGCCGTCATTATCGAAGTCGCTGAAATCAGTGCCCATCCCGGCAAAGGTTTTGCCGTCCTCGTTGTAGCCAACGCCGGCTAGCAGGCCGACTTCGGTGAACGTGCCGTCTCCGTTGTTGTGGTACAAAAAACATTGCACGGAATCGTTCGCGACGAAAATATCTGTGAAACCGTCTCCGTCGTAATCTGCGAAAGAAACGCCCAGTCCCTTGCCGTTGGGATTTGTTATACCGGCCTTCGTGGAAACGTCGGTAAATGTACCGTCACCATTGTTGTGATACAGGATATTAGTAACGCCTTCGAAATTATCGGGGTGACAGTAGGCGCGTAAGCCGGGTTTTTGTTCTCCGCAATAACGATTGTTCCGGAAGCTCCAATCCACGTAACGGGTGACGAAAAGGTCGAGCTTACCATCATTGTCGTAGTCGAAAAACCCGGCGCTCACGCTCCATCCGCCGGCAGCAACTCCGGCGTGCTTCGTTATATCCGTGAATGTGCCGTCTCCGTTGTTGTGGTAAAGCGTGTTGCCGCCGTAGC
>QHZC01000195.1:0-11067 GCA_003224515.1 Acidobacteriota bacterium | reverse complement strand
GACCTTCGCGCCGTTCGTGAAGAAAATGTCCAGGCGTCCGTCGTTGTCGTAATCCAAGAGCGCTACGCCTCCCCCCATGGTTTCCAGTAGGTACTTGTTGGAAGTTGCAGAGTTTTCATGCTTGAAATCGATCTTCGCCGACGGAGTGATATCGGTGAACTGCACTTCGGGACCAGCTGTGGCGGCCATCACAGAGAAGACAAACCCGGACGATACCACCCAGTAGCGGACCTGTGGAGATCTCTGCATGACCTATCGAAACCTCCGGCTGGTGAGTATTCCCTTGTTTTCCTGCAGAACAAAAATTTGATTTGCAGGGAGATTCGCGAAGCGCTCCTTCAAGCCAGAAGGCCAAGCGAGCTCAATGGTGTCCGCCTTGGTGGCGCGGCCCAGACCGAAGTGAAGGCGCAAGTCATTTTGTGAATAGTAGCTCGATCCGCTCATCACCTCGTCGATCTGGCTATGCTCGCCGCTGGTGACTTTCACACGAGCCCCGATGGCTGAACGGTTCGAACGAGTGCCCACGCACTTAATCATGATCCAGTTATTCCGGTTGCCCCCATCGTTCCGCAGCAGAGAGGGAGGTCCGTCCAAGTTGTTCACCACCACATCCACGTCTCCGTCATTGTCAAAATCGCCGAAGGCGCAACCGCGGCCAAGGTTCTCCGCGCGTATGGCGGGCCCGACTTTCGAGGAAACGTCTTCGAAGCGCCCATTCCCCAGGTTGCGATACAGAATTTTCGGTTCCCGGTACGCTAGGTGCAGCTTTCGGTCGGCAATTTGGGAATAAACGTGGCCGTTCGCAAGGAAAAGATCCTTCCATCCATCGTTGTCGAAGTCGAGAAAGCCCACGCCGAAGCCGACGTACTTTCGATTGACGCCGAAGCCAGCCTTGATGCTGACGTCCTCGAAGGCACCATTCCCGTAGTTCCGGTACAACGTGGTCACCTGTTCGGAGAAATTCGAGCGGACAATGTCCAGCCAACCATCTGCGTCGAAATCCCCCACCGCGACGCCCATTCCGGACAAAGCAACGCCATTTTCATCCAACGCGCAACCCGCCGGAACGGCGACTTCGCGGAAGGTTCCGTCGTGATTATTGCGATAGAGCAGACTTGGCGCGCTATCGCACGCAACGTAAATGTCCGGCCATCCGTCGTTGTCGAAGTCCGCGGCCGCCGCTCCCATGCCATAGGAACCGGTGGCCTGCCAATTTCGGCCAACAAAGACCATTGAGGAAGGGCCCCGCGGACGGGCGATGCCGGACTCTTCGGAGACGTCGGCAAATGTGCCATCTCCGCGATTCCGATAAAGGATATTCGTGCCCCCGGCGAAGCCTTGCGGACCGCACGGCACCGGAATATCGCTGTATTTGCAGTAGACCGTTTGGCCCGGCCGGGGTGCCTTCGCTGGGTCGTAATTCACGTAATTCGCGACAAACAGGTCGATATGGCCGTCGCGGTTGTAGTCTAAAAAGCAGCAACCTGCGCCCCAGCAATTTCCAGATCCTGCCACGCCGGCTTGTTCGGATACGTCCGTGAAGGTGCCGTCGCCATTGTTGTGGTAGAGGGCGTTATGTCCCCAGTAACTAACGAAGAGATCGTCGAAGCCGTCGTTGTCATAATCGCCGATGCAACAGCCTTGTCCCCAACCGGAACGCGTCAGACCGGCCTTAGCGGTGACATCAGTAAACGAGCCGTCACGATTGTTGTGGAATAGATAGCTCGATGGCCTGCGATTCTGCCGGGCCGAATCGAACGTAGTGCCGTTTACGAGGAAAATGTCGAGCCAACCATCATTGTTGTAGTCGAACAGTGCCACGCCACAGCCCATTTCTTCGAGCAGGAATTGTTTATTGGCAGTGCTGCCGGAAATATTCTTGGCTTGCAAGAGGCCGGCTTTGGAGGTGATGTCAGCGAAGACTACGGGAACAGCCGAGTCGGCTGCAAGAGGAGGATGAACTCCCAATCCCAGCGGCAATGCCAGGCCGGCCCGGCCTAGCGTCTGCAAGAACCCTCGACGTGATTGCGGGCGGCCGAAGCCGCTACTCACGCTCGCCTCGCGGCCGTGGCGGGCTCGCTGCAGGTTTGCCGACACTTCGTCGCATTTTCTCGAGCTCGTTGGTCTCGTGGTCAAGCCGAGTAAACGTGTCTAAGGCCTTCCGGCTGTCTTCCATCTGGCCGAGTCGACGGTAAAGATTCGCCAACACGTAGTAATAGGAGGACGCCCTAGGATTAAAGGAGATGGCACGACTCAGCGAATCGACCGCTTCCTCCAGTTTCCCTTCGTGTTCGTCGGCCTTAGCCTTTTGAAACCAGACGCGGTCCGATTTGGGGTCGAGCNNTTCGATTGTAATATGCGCTCATGTTTACGTGCGCGGAGGCGAAACTGCCCTTGCGCGACTCGTTCAGCGCAATAGCTTTCTGATAGTTTGCGACCGCGCCAGCGTCGTCGCCCAAAGCTTCCAGAGCAAGCCCGAGTGCGTCCAGGTCCTCCACGTAGGAAGAGTCAATTCTGAGAGCCACCTCGAACTCCTTGCGCGCAGCGCTCCAGTTGTCCTGCATGGAAAACAGCTTGCCCAAATTGTAGTGTATCTCCGCCGATTGCGGACGGTAGCGAATGCCTTGCTCAAATTCGATCTGTGCCGCATCAAATCTGCCAATGATCATCAGATCGCGTCCCAAAATTTTGTGCGCCTCCGCATTCCGGATGTCGAGTCGAAGAGATTTCGCTAGCGCCCGTATAGATTCAGCGATTTTCTGCTGAGCGAACTGACTGTATCCCAGAGCGTACCAACCCCATGAGGATTTTGGGTGTTGCTTCACGTAAGCGCCAAGAAGAGCTTCAACCTCTTGGAACCGGCGTTCCCGAATGTAATTCTCGAACTGCACCACTTGACTGGCGTCGTCCTCGACAGCTTCCTCCTCACCGAGGGTCTCGATGCTTTCTCTGGCGGAGAGGTCTCCAGGGTTGAGCTCCAGCGCCTTTTGGTACGCCGCGGAAGCACCGCTTGTGTCACCCTGTTTTTCCAAAACCACGGCAAGGTAGTGTTGAGCTTCCGATGATTCGGGCCGGAGCTCAAGTGCATGCCGGAACTTGGCGGCAGCCTGATCCAGGTGACCTTTTTCAAGGGCCATGTGGCCCTCGGTGATGTCCATATTAGCGTTCTGATTGCGTTCGTCAGCGGAAGCCAGCGCACGTCCCTTCTGGACTTCTGCCGCCGCCTCATCTTTGCGCTCCGCCCGCGCCAGTGCCAGCCCGAGCTGATAATGAGCTTCGCCGCTCTGGGGGTCGAGGCGCACCGCTTCCTGGAGTTCGGCGACTGCTTCCGGTACTTTCCCGTCGCTGAGAACCGCCTTGCCGAGTGCCAGGTGGGCCCGCGCGAACGTGGGCGCGATGGCGATGACTTTTCTCAGCTGCTCAATCTCCCTTGCCGGACCACCGTTTGCGCTGGCACCGTAAGCAACGGCAAGATTGAATTGGGCCTTGACAGAGGCGGGCTCCAGTGCGACAGCCTTCTCGAGTTCCCGAACGGCTTCCTCGCTGTCCGTGGCGGTAAGGGCCGCTCCCAAATTGGCGTGGGCGTCGGCGTAATCGGGCCTGAAGCGAAGAGCATCACGAAACGCAGCGATGGCTCCTGCGTCATCATCGGCCTGTGCCAATACCAGCCCAATATTGTTGTGCGCGTCCGCGAAGTCTGGACTTAGCCGTACGGCCTCACGGAATTCGGCGAGAACTTCTTTGCTATCGGCCCCTTTGCGGCCGAGCAGAAGACCGAGAACGTTGTGTGCCTCCGCATTGGCTGGGTTCGCCGCAGGTGACTGGCGCAAAGCAGCGATGGCAGCATCCCAGTCCGGCATGGGAAGCGATGAGACCGCGCTTAACCCCGTTTCGAACTGGCCCAGCCCCTTATGCAGGTCCCCCGCACGAAGATAGACAATCCCGAGATCAATATAGGTTGCGGCCATTGGCGGCAGGAGCGCGATGGCGCGCTGGAGGTTTATTCGTGCCGCCCGTAAGTCGCCAGTTTCGCGGAGAGCGGTTCCGAGAAAGGCATAGCTAGCACCAGCAGCGGGGTCGAGCGCAACACTTTCCCTTAGCTCGGATATGGCTCTGTTTTTCGAGCCGCGGTACCAGAGTGCGACCCCGAAGTTGTAGTGAGCCTCGGCGAATGCCGGCCGGAGCGCGACAGAACGCTCTAGGTGAGCGAGCGCAGAAGCGAGGTCGCCCTGCTGTCCGAGAAGGAAGCCTAGCAGGTTGTGCGCCTCCGCGTGGCGCTCATCGCTGCGCAGGACCTCCGTGAGTTGCTCTTGGGCAAGTTTCAGCTCGCCTCGTTCTGCGGCTTCCTGAGCGTGCTTGTACAAGTCGTCGCCGGGACTCGCTGCAGCCGCGGGCGGCTTGCGTCCCGACGCGCTTTGCCGCTTCAGAGCTATGCCTAATCCGTAATAACCTTCCTGCAGCTCCGGGTTGATCTCGATAGCCTTCTCGAAGGCTTGAATTGCGCCGACAATGTCGCCGCTTTGCCGCAGCGTCTGGCCTAGTTGGTATTGAACATTGGGATTGTTTGGATCACGGCCCGCTACGCGCCGCAGGTGCACTAGAGCGCCTTCGGCATCACCTTTCTCGCGAAGTGCTACGCCCAAGTTCATATGCGCGGCCAGATTGTCTGGTTCGAGCGTCAGCGCCTTCTGAAAGGCCTCGACCGCTTCGGCGATCTCGCCACTCTTGGCGAGGGCCGAACCTAGATTCGAGTAGGCCCGCGCGTACTTCGCGTCGAGTGAAACGGCCTTTCTGAACTCTGTGATAGCGTTAGGCAGGTCGGCCTTTTCCAAGATCGCGACGCCCAGCCAGTTGTGCGCTTCAGCAGAGCCCGGTCCTATCTTGACGGCGCGCTGGAACGCTTCGAACGCCTGCGGGTAATCGTTGCGATCCCAGTACGCCAAGCCCAACGCGACATAAAGCTTGGGATTGTGAGGATCTCGTTTGATGGCGGCTTCAGCCTGACTTACCGAGGCGCCAGAATTCGAGGCTTTCTTGCTTCCTCTTCATTGGTCGGGATCTAATAAACGAAGCTGTAAATGCGAGTTGGCTTCATCTTCGGTGCGAAGCGACTTGGCGATCTCGAACTGTTTGTCCGCCTCATCCTTCCTACCCATTCGGACCAGAAGCAAGCCGAGCTGATAGTTGGCTTTCACGGATTTCGGATTCAAGTGGACCGCTTTCTCCAAGCTCGCTTGAGCTTCGGGATACCGCCGCGCGTTCATTAGCAAGCCTCCCAGAACCTCGCAGGAGGGTGCATGATCTGGATAACGCCAAAGCAGTTCTTCCAACATCCGTATGGCTTCGGCCTCATTACCTTGGTCCCGGGATACGAGGGCCAGGTAATAGTAGGGCGCAATCTGATCCCGCTGCAAGGCGACGCTCTTTCGCAGATGTTCGGCTGCCTCAGCCAAATGTCCCTCGAGATATAAGACCGCCCCCAGCGCATACTGGACCTGCGGATTGTTCTGCCTTTTTGTAAGGATCCCCTCGAGCAGAGCTTGGCCCGCTTGGAACTGCTTCTTCCCAACCTTGGCAGCAGCCAGTGTGTACTGGTAGGAAGGATCTCCCGGCCGTAGACTGGCGGCTTTTGTCAGAGCCGGTTCAGCGTCCTCCAATAGGTCCATCTTCAAACAGACTCGGCCAAAACCCAACAGCACCTCGGCGTGGTCCGGTTCGATCTTCTTGGCCTTGATCCAATACGAGAGTGCCCGCTCGAGTTCCCCCTGGCGCTCCGCAAGATCGGCAGCTTGCCGCAGTGCTGGAATTGCCTCGGGTTCAACGCTGAGAGCCAAATCGTAATTTTCGAGAGCGCGGACTATGTCGTTCTTCAGCAGATATAGACCGGCCAGATTGAACGCCAGCTCGTAGGAAGGAGGGCCCGTTTCTTTGGCTTGCTCCAGTATGTCGATTGCTTCGGGTATGACTTCCCCTTTGGCAAGCAGTAGCGCGAACTCAATCGACCAAGCCGGGGACGTATTAGGGAGGCGCGCCCAATCCTTGGCCAATTCCGCTGCTGCGGCCCGGTCGCCGATCTTCACATAATCGGCCACAAGCACGAGCAGCCCGTCATGAAACCCTTTTAGAGTCTGGAGAACCGGCTGTGCTAGCTCAAGGGACGTCCGATAGTTTCCTTTCTCAGTTTCTGACCGTGCCAGGGCCAGTCTTGCGGTGGTATTGGAGGGATCCAATTTCAACACACGGCGGTAGAGCCTGAGAGCCGGTTCCTGCTTTCCTTGAAGGCTATAAACCGCGGCGAGGCTAAGATGCGCGCCTAAAAGGCGGGGTTCCAAACGGATTGCCTGCTCAAAGAAGCTGGCGCTTTCTGAAAGACGCCGCTGCTGGAATCGAATCGTGCCCAAGACGGAACAGGCTGCCGGACGGGTCTCCGGGTCGGAGAGGGCAAGCGTCGCCTGCTCGTCTGCCTCTTCTAGTCGTCCTTGCTGGACTAGGCTGGCTGCCTTTTGGAGAGCCGCCCGGGCATCAGCGCCCCACAATGAATTGCCGCTCAGAACAAAACAGAGCAGGCACGCCCGAGCACACCAGATCCCGCATGCTTGCGCTTGGCCCCTGTCACCATGAGGAAACACGAGTTGCCGTTGCTCCACCTATACCGAAGGGAGCCTAGTCCTCTTCAGCTAATAACTCAACCTCAGGGCGAACTGAATCGACCGCGGCTGATTACATTGAGTACTGACCCGTCCGAAACTCCCCGCGCTGAAGTTCGTGTTGGGGTCGCAAAAGTCCACTCGGTTGAAGATATTGCCGAACTCGGATTCGAACCGCATTTTCAGTCTTTCCCGGATTGGGAACACCTTGAACAGGCTGAGGTCTTCGTTATAAGTGGGGAATGATCGCACCGATCCGTCGCGCCGAGGCGCGTTGCCGAATTGAAGGGGTCCGGGATCGCTCCAGGCCGCAGGATTGAAGTAGCCCGCGGTCCCGTTCGGATCGAAGGGACCACTGGCCAATCCACTGCTACCACTTACCCGGTTTGGCCGTTTTTGCCCGTTGAATAAGAACCCACCGAGGTCGTTGTTCATAAAGATGTTCAACGGGCGACCACTTTCGTAACGCATCACTCCTGAGACGTTCCAACCGCCGAACAGGAAGTTGGTCGCGCCGCTCTTCAATCTATTGGGCGTCGGTATTTCCCAGGAGTAAGCCACCAAAAACACATGCGGTGTGTCATCGGCACTCAGCCCATACTCGCATTTCTGCGTACAGACTGGATTCTGGACGCCTTGGTTGGCTCCGTTGCCGCCCTGCGCGCTTTCTGCGCCGTCATTTTCTAGCCTTGAGTACGTGTATCCCAAGCGGAACTGCAGGCCGCGCGAGAAGTGTTTCTCCAAAACGACCTCCAAAGCTTGATACAAGCTCTTGCCGGTCGGCACGTCTCGCCACAGAATATTTTGATATTGGGGGAAGGGTCGCAGCGCTTGCGCCACATTCCCGGTGAAGCCCGGATAAGGTAGCTTAATCCCGGCCGCTTGGGCCGCAGGTGAATTGGCTGGAGAGCTCAAAAGTGCCGAACCGAGAGCGAGCACCTTCGGATCGCCACACCCAACCGCTGCCAGTCGTCGGTCAAGCGAGTTCCGCGGTTGGCGATGTAGGAGACGTCCAGCATCATGCTGCTGGTCAACTGACGCTCAAACGTCAATGACCAATTTTGGTAACGCGGCAGCGTCAGCCCGTCCTTCGCTACCGCCAGAGGTGCGGTCCCATTGGCGAAAGTTGGGTCAATGAATGGAGGCTGGGTGATCAGACTCTGTGGAAACCCCGAGTCCAGGTAAAACGCCGGCGACTGGCCATTCGTTGTGTTCGCGGCAAACGGGCTGGCCTGGAAGCCCAGAGTCGGCTGCCCGATGAACTGGTCGAACGAAATCCCCGAATAGTAAATTCCATAGCCTCCGCGGACGGCGTTCTTGTCTCCCAGCCGGTAGGCAAAACCAAATCGCGGGCCCCAAGCGTCGTGGTTCGGTTTTTCAAAGGTGCGGGTCCCGACGCGACCAGTTCCCGTTCCTGCAAAGATCAGGGCTCCGGGGATATTCCCGGCCCCGGGGTTGGGCGTGTTCGGATCGAAAGTGGAATATTTGTTGTTACTTTCGGTGCGCGCAAACTGGTAATCGAAGCGCAAACCGAGCGTCAAAGTAAGCTTAGGTGTGATCTTATACTCGTCATTAATCCACGGAGCCAGGTAGGCTTCGTTGAACATTGGGTGGACTGGAATGGTCTGACTGGAGGAGTGCACCTGTCCAAGGAGGAAAGAAGCAAAAGCCTCTCCGGTCTTGCCGTTTAGATTATTGCCGAGCTGATCGTAGCCCGCCGTCTCCCGGCTGTTGAAAGCAAATTCCCCGCCCTGATTCCCGACGGCCCAACCAGCAAACGGAAACTGATGCCGCCGGTATTCGAAGCCGACTTTAATAGTGTGTTTGCCCTTCACCCAAGACAAGTCATCGGAGAACTGCCAGCGATTGTTGGTCAAGAAGCCGAAGTTCCCCCAGCCGTAGTCGCCGATCGAATTGTACGGGATGTTATTGGCGGACCCATTCGCACCTGAAAAATCGAGCAACGGGGGACCCGCTGTATTGTCCAGAATACCGCAATGATTAGCACCGCAAAGGAGCTGCGGCCAACCCACACCCGCTGACAAAGGATTTCCTCCCATGAACCAGCGATCCCAGGCGATGGTGGTGTGGTTAACCAGGTTATTGCGAATAATCCAGTCGAACTGGGTGTGCGTGTGGTGGGTGGCAATGCGCTGGTAAAAGCCATTACCGTAGTAGGTGTTGTTCTTCTGAGGCTCGGTTTCACCGTTGTATTGAGTATTGCAACCCGCCACTTCGCCGCAGTTTCGGATCGACGGCCTGTGACCCCAGTAGAAGCTTTCGCTCATTCGGAAATTTGGGTTAAAGACGTGATCCACGCGGAACTCAATGGTTCGGGCGTTCAAGACCCAGGTCTGGTCTCCCGCCGGGTTGCCTGCGACGTTGAAGGCATTTCCGGGTCGGTCCGGATGGACCATAAGGGCTGCGATCTTTGCTGCCACGGCGCTCCGCAGTGGATCACCAGGTGGAATGATGTTGCCCGGGTACGGATCGCGAACCGGAACTCCGCCTACGAGGCGCGTCGTCGCAGGGCTAAAAATCTGTCCCGCAAGCACGGGTCGTCCCAACGCATCCGTGGCGATCTGAGTAGTCGTCAGCAGCGAACTGAAGTCGCCTGCCTTGAAGGCGTCGATGGGTGTGGTATTGCCGAAGCCGGGTAGAACGCCCGAGCGGAAGCGCGTCCAGTCAAAGTTCATGAAGAAGAATGTCTTATTCCGCCCGTTGTAGATCTTCGGAAGGACCACCGGGCCGCCCGCAGTAAATCCAAAGTTGTTGTTGCGCACTGGCGTTTTCTTGAGCGGGGCCTGCCCGAAGAAGCCGCGGGCATTGAGAACATCGCTCGCAAAGTACTCATACGCGCTTCCGTGCAGGGTGTTGGTGCCGGTCTTGGACGTATACTCGATGAATCCGCCGCTGGTATGTCCGTATTGCGCCGAGTAAGAAGTAGTGATTATCTTCATTTCCTGAATACTGTCTTCCGGCGGAGCGCTTTCATGGCTCTGCTGATGTCCGACGGCGTAACCGAACGCGGCACCATCAAAGAAATTTTCTGTGGCCATCGTCTGACCACCGTTGATTCGAGAGTTGAACTGGCTGCCCCGGAACATCGGGTCGCCGTTCGGCTTCATAGGAAGATAACCGGGTTGGAGCTGAAGCAGTGACTCGGCAAGGCGGACATCGGCCCCCATTACCGTGGGAAGATCTTCATAGTATTTCTGGTCCACAGTATGGCTAACGTCCGGCTGAGTGACGTTCAGTTCCACGGCCTCGGCCTTGACTTCAACAGATTCAGTGACAGCGCCGATCGTCAGAGTCACATCTTGGCGAATTGTATCGCCACCCTGAAGCAGGATTCCCGCACTCTTCGACTCCTTGAATCCGGCATGGTTGACAGTTATCGAATAACTGCCCAGCACGAGCGGCAGAGTGGTATACGCCCCGGCGTCATTCGTGCTAAGCACGGTCTCGACCCCGGTTCCTTCATTGCGGACCTTGACCGTCGCGCCCATGACGCTAGAGCCCCCGGGATCAGTGACCACGCCCGTAATGATTCCGCGGTCCGCTCGCTGCGCCAGAAGCGGACCGCCCAGGCAGAGCATGGCAAGCACTGCAATTAATCCCACTGCGAGGTAGGTTCTAGTCATTTCAACCCCCCTAAGGTGTTCCGACACCGAAGGTGTGAATTGGCTCTTTCCGCGAAGTTAGTCGGTTCCCCAATGCTCCTCTAGCCGCGAGAACAAGGTTTGGAGTAAAGACGCGCAAACGTTTACTTCATGACCCCTAGAAAACGAAACCTCATGCGTAAACGTTTGCCGGACTACCATTCAATTTTTCATTGCTTCCATGCACCCCGTTCCTGCTACTGCGACGCAACCTAGTCCTTTCATACTAGGCTTGTCAAGCATTTTTTGATTTGGCATTTTTGATTTGGCGAGCAGGATAACGACGCGTTGCGGCTTAGTTTCAGTTATCCATGGAGAGGCCTACAAATTCGCAAAGCCCGCCTTGGCTCGATCAAATCTCGCCCTCCGCAGGGAAGTAAGCGATTGCTCAGGTGCTTCGCGGTTCGCGCTTCCTGTGCGAATGGCCAGGAGAGACGCGCACGGAAGTTTGAAGCTGGGTGGTCAGTTCTTGAAGAATTGGAGAAATAGGCTCGCGCCAAAAAAACTCGCCATCACCACGTGATTCTCACGAGAGACAAGCCTTGCCTTGGCAAGCTGAATTGCAAATGCACTCCGCCGCGCTCGATCGGAATCCACGAGGGCGAGGTGAGGAACTGCAATTGTCCGGCGCTCTGCAAGAGTTCGTATTGCTCGAGCGAAAGAGATTGCGGGGACCCCATTTCCTTCCAAGCCGTGAATGCGTTGCTGTGATGTGCGTCAATACGGAAGTGTTCGACAAGCGCAAGGCGCGTGGATTC
>QHZC01000721.1 GCA_003224515.1 Acidobacteriota bacterium | reverse complement strand
GTCGCGGAATTGCAAGCCGTGCGCAGATCCAGTTGCTGTTGCTGAAGCCCGGCATAGAGGTCGCCCGTGACCCGATTCTGCCTCGGGCGTACATAAAGTTGCCCGACCATGCCCATCTGTAAGTGCTCGGGAGGCGTGATATGGCAGTGCCAGAAGTAAGTGCCCGCATCGGGCGCGAGGTAGTAATACGTGAAGCTGGCGCCGATGTTGATGGCCACCGAGGCGTCAGGCACGCCGTCGTAGAACGCGGAAGCGTTGGGGTAACCGTGAAAGTGGACCGTGTGCTGCTCGAACAGGTCCGGCCGCATGATCATGCCAACGTTGCTGAGGGTGAGGAAAAACTCGTCATCCTCATCAATCGCCATCAAAGGCGCCGGAATGTTGCCGTTCATCACCCCGATATCCATCATTTGGCGGGGATCCACGTGTCCATCAATGGCTCCTCCGTTATCCAGGTCGGGAACTTGACCGATGGCACCGTTGTACGTAAACGTACCCAAGCCTGTCGTGGCAGGATCACCGGGCACCAGCTGCGTTGCTTGGCTCGCCACATACGGGGTGTTGAAGACACTGGGGGGCTCCGTGCCGGGCAAGCCGTTTGCGATGTCCGTGATTCCGGACAACGGTCCAAAGGAGAACATGTACGTTTGCGTGCCATCGCCCATCGTCGAGTAACCGTCGCCGCCCGAGATCTGTTGGCACTTGTCGGGCCTGCGTACGCCGGTTCCGAATTATTGTTGGCCGCCACTGGGTGAGTGATCGTGCTGGTTGGACACTGCACCCTGAATGACTGAGCGCTTGATGGCAGGGCCCCAACACAGATCAGCCCCCCCAAGAGCCAAAGAATGCCCAACGTTCTGCTTGCCATGCGTCCTCCTTGACTGCTGATGATGCGGCGCACCCCAAGTCAAGCCCAACTCTCGTTGCCGCGTCACTCTTTTTAGCAGATCAGAAGTTTGTGTCTTTGATCGTGAACAAATATTCGGAGAGAAATTCGGAGAAAGATACTGACTAAATGGAATGCTGAAAGCTAACCGCGCACAGCTGAGACCGAAAGGAGTGAATCACGCTTGGAGCAATGGCTATTAGCCTAAGTTCGTCATCGCACCAGTCAATCAAGATTTTTTCGGCCGGAAAACGATCGCAAACCCTGCACCCACAATGACGGCGATGGAAAACGGCGATGTAGTCGCCTTCGCTGGTGATGCGGGGTCAGAGCCGCTGCGCTATTTGTTCCGATGTCATTGATGACGGCGGGCTTGGATGAGCGACCGACTCTTCTAACAGACTGGCTCCGTCGGACTGCGCTCCAACAGGCGAGCCTGCGCCGGGCGGAGGGGCCTGGGCACCGGCCGATGAAAGAATCATTACAGCGCGAATGTCGGAGAGATACTTTATAGAGCATAAAACAACGCGTGGCCACTCCAGACCCGTTGTTCGACCGCGGCCTACTGTTGCTCGGCCTTTAACCGTTAGGACCCACGGCCGTCTACGCAGGCGTAGGTTGTGATATAAAAAATGTCTGACTCTTTCTCGACGAAATCATCGGCCCGTTCCGAGGGAGGCAATTATGAAACTTGGTTCTCTGGCCCTGGCCCTCGTCCTGGGCACATGGCCCATGCCCACTCCGGCGGATTCTTCCGCCGAGCACTTGGCCAAGGGCGAAACACTTTTCGCTGCCAAGGATTTCAGTGGAGCCATTCATGAGTACCGGGAGGCCGTCCGTCTGAATCCGCGCGATCCGAAAGGACATTTTGAACTTGGCCTGGCCCTAAGATCAAAGGGCGACCTGGACGAAGCAGTTTCACAATACCGCGAAGCGATCCGACTTCAGCCCGACCTAGCTGAAGCGCATGTTAACATTGGGTCCATTCTCGGCATGAAAAACGATCTTGACGGAGCGGCTTCGGAATACCGGGAAGCGATCCGGCTTAAGCCCGATCTTGCGCTCGCGCATGCCCACCTTGGCTCCATCCTGCGAATCGAACAAAAATCAGATGAGGCCACGACCGAGTTGCAGGAGGCGTTGCAACTGGACCCGGAGATTGCCGAAGCGCACCGCGACCTCGGGTTCATCCTCGGGTCCAAACGCGACATGCAAGGGGCTATTATTGAGCTTCGCCGGGCCCTGCGTCTGAATCCTAGCTTTTTCGATGCGCACATGGGCCTTGGCAGCGCGTTGCGGGCCACTGGTGATTTGGGCGGGGCCGTCGCTGAGTATCGTGAGGCGGTTCGACTGAACCCAGGTTACTCTTATGCTCATTACAATCTGGGGTCCGCATTGCTCATGCACGGCGACAAAGACGAAGCCGCAAAAGAGTTCGCGGAGGCCGAGCGCTTGAACCCGAGGTTGAAGAAGCCAGAAAATAGACCTCGCCCTGGGCAGCGGTAGACAATTGATCCAGAACTAGCCTGACTTTCCGACTTAGTTGTAAAAAAGGCTTGTCTGTCTCTTTTTCTGGTCCATAGAACCGTCAAGCAGATCATTGAAATCGCCAATAATAATGACCCTTTTTGCTCATCTGCCCATCCCTTGCCGGCGATTCCTTGTCTACACACAGGCTTTGCAGTTTTGTATATACTAATCTAGAGATCCTGCGACTATCCGGCTAAGTGGCGGCATAGCTTTGAAAAACCGCATATCTGGCTGTTAGAAACTGTACCACAACCCATTGTGATCCTGTTTACAGCGCGCCCCAGGTCGCGGTATATACGAATCATGCCGAGCCTCCAACCCTATACCGTCCGCGGGAAGCGCTACTGGCGCATTGTCGAATCCTATCGCGATCCACACGGACGACCTCGCCTCCGCGTCGTGCGCCATCTCGGCACGGCACAGAAACTCCTCGAGCTTCTTTCCCAGGCTCCCGGTCGGCCCCTCTTTGCCGAAGAGCGCGAGTTCGGTGCTACCGCCGCTCTTTGGG
>QHZC01000720.1 GCA_003224515.1 Acidobacteriota bacterium | reverse complement strand
TGAGCGTACTGATTTTTACAGGAGATTTACAGGAGGTTTTGCCAGGAGAGCTTGCAGTCAGGGGCACTCAAGGCGAACGGTGCGTTGTATGCGAAACTTGCAAAGCCCTTATTTGCAACGTTTTAGGCTAAGTTGTTGATTCCACGGCTGGGGACGTAGTTCAGTTGGTTAGAACGATGCCCTGTCACTCCACCGAAACACTCCACAACTAAAGGATTTATTTCGTAACTCATTTGTGCTCTGTACATGGTCGTACACGGACGTACACGCGAATCCACCGTAGACCCGCAAAAACTCACACAAAACTCAAACAGACCCCGTGGCTGGCGAATTGTTATTTCGCCCATGATTCCCCGCCCTGCTAGCATTTTGTTGGACCGAACACTTTGCCAAGCGAAGTGATTCCTTGCTCGAGTTGTAGCTCCATAGATCTACTTTAGATGGACCACGACGTTGCCGCCCTGGAGTGGGGTTGCGGCCGGGACAGTGTGGTACGGTACGCCGTTACCGTCGTAAACAATCAACGAGAGTTGTTTGCCCGTGACGCCATTCTGGCCGCTATCCGTTACCGTTGCGGAGAACGTGTAGTTGCCCGCAGAGAAGAGACTTAATCCATCGCTTGCTCGGTTCACTTGTACGTTCGCCTTGCCTTGCAACGTTGAAGAGATCGGGTACGTAGTGCCGGTAAACTGCAGAGCGGTCAAAGCATTGCTCTTGATGATGAAGTCCGCCAATACGCCGTTGTAAAGGGCTCGGTACACGTAAACCATCTGGCCCTTGGGCGATCCAGTCGAGTTGTAGCGGGCGTTGAAACCAAAGTTGCCGTGGCTGCCTGTTGGATCATTGACCCAGCCGCCGCCAGTAGCGAATTGACCGCTATTCAAGTAGAAGTCTAAGCCTGCAGCCTGTGCATCTGGAGCGGTGTAGAACAGGTTCGTTCCGCCTGTGTTGCCAGAAACCAAGCGAGAAACGACACAGTAGCTGGCTTCCGACGATGAGCTTAAGGCGGTCGTTGCAGTGCCGATTCCAGCCGTTCCCGTCAAGGCTACTTGTGCGTACAAGGTAGACGGCGTTCCGCTGCCACAAGTCCCGGCCGCGTAGATATCAAACGCAATCCACATCTTGGTGATGACGCCGATGGTGGCCGTAGCTCCGGATTCGGGATTCGCACCGGGGTACCCCGCAGCCGCGCTGTCCCACACCGTTGCGCGCAGATTCAAATATGTTCCGATCTGTGCGATGGTGTCGCCACTGTATAGAATGAATGCGTTTTCTTGCGTCACAATCTGGGGAGTTGTGCCGTTGCTTCCTGCAAAGTTCGCGTTCGTGCTGCTGAACACGGCCTTCACTGCGTAGCTGGCAGCCGCCAGATTCACCTGCACTTGGGAGAGTGTAGCCACGCCAGAAGTGTTGATCGCCACTGGCGAGCCCACGTTCGTGCCATTTAAGGAGAACTGTACAGTCCCAGCGACAGACTGGCCACCAGCCGAAATCGGAGTAACCGTAGCGGTCAGTGTAGTGTAGTCGCTATATTGCACTGTCCCGGGCGACACGCTGGCATTCGTCGTAGTCGGAGCCTGGCCGATCGTGAAGCTTGGGTTCAGAGTCGGAGCGGCATTGTAGTTACCGTTGCCGCTCTGCGAAGCCGTCACTGTGCAACTGCCTACTCCAGTAAGGCTGAGCGAGCTGCCGGAGAGTAAACAGTTGCCCGCAGCGCTTAAGGTTACGGGAAGACCCGATGTTGCGCTGGCACTAAGGGTGAAGGGCCCTTGTCCGAAAATAGCGGTAGATGGCACGCCCGTAAGCTTGATCGTCTGGTTTGCTTTGCTGATTGTGAAGCTGCCTGTGCCGCTGCTCCCCGCGTGATTGGCATCACCCGCATAGCTGGCACTGGCCCCGGCGGTCCCAACGCTGGTGTTGTTCGTGTAGGAGACCGTCGAAGCGGCGCTCAATCCATCGCTGGTCTTGTATGCTGCGGTACAAGGGGTCAGCGCAGAACCGGTGTAGGTTTGCGCTGTCGTCGGACAGCTCACCGTCACACTCGACGTGGCCTGGCCGATCGTTACCGTGAACGGCACGCTGGTGGCAGCCGCGTAGTTGTTGTCAGCCGCAATGGTGGCCGTCAGCACGCAGGTGCCAGTGGCGTTCGAGACCGACACCGTGGTCCCAGTCACCGCGCAACCCGTCGAGCTGCCGGCGCTGAAGCTGATTGCTCCGGTTCCGCGGCTGCCCGTGGAGGTCGCCGTCCCTGTCGTGCCATAGTTCACCGCACTCGGCCCGTTCACCGTGATCGTCTGGGTCGCTTTGATGATCGTCAGTACGGTGCTACCGCTGCTGCCGTTGTAGTTGGCATCGCCGCTGTAAGATGCGGTGATCGTCTGCGAACCGGCAGTCAGCGGGAAAATAGTCACGCTACCTGTTCCGCCAGCCAAGTTCACAATCCCTGTCCCTCCTCCCTCGTCGCTCACAGTTACGGAGCCCGAGGGCGTACCGCCACCGGGCGCGTTGGCGCTGACCGTCGCGGTGAAGGTCATAGGCTGACCGAACGGCGACGGATTTAACGATGAGCTGACCACCAGGGTAGTGGCGTCCTTGTTTACCGTCTGAGTGAGAGATGAAGAGCTGCTAACAAAATTCGCGTCACCATTATAAGTGGCCGTAAGGAGGTGCGATCCTGCAGTGGCAAAGGGTACCAAGAGAACGGCTGCTCCTCCCGTGCCGACTGGTGCTGTTCCCAGCGGCGCACTTCCATCCTTGAAAGTCACTGTACCGGAAGGAGCCAGTGGTCCTCCTTGCGGACCGACCATTGCCGTGAGGGTTAAGGCTTGCCCAGCGACAGAGGGATCGATATTGGGAGTCAGCGAGACGGTCGTTGGCACCTTGTTAACAGTTTGCGTGAGAGTCGCGGCGCCGCTGGTTGTGTAGTTGTTGTCGCCGCTATAAGTGGCGGAGATGACATGCAATCCTGGCCCGAACGAGGCAGTGAAGGAAATCAAGTGGGAGCCGTTGACGATGGGCGTTGAGGCTCCAACCGGGGTCGAACCTAGCACGTTCGCTCCATCTGAGAATGTCACCGAGCCCGTGATCTGCGGCAGAGCCGACGCTCCTGAG
>QHZC01000191.1 GCA_003224515.1 Acidobacteriota bacterium | reverse complement strand
ACGGTTCGAAGGTTGGTCTGTTTCTGCTAGGACGTGGGGCGGCCACATACTTTTGAACCGGCAGAGCCAGACGCCGGGAACGGCATAGCATCAACAGCTCTCAACAGCGGTTTCGCTTGCCATTGAGGGAGTTTGGAGTACAATCCCGGCCATTATGGCGAAGCGCAAGGCGAGAAGAGCGGGAGCGAAAAGGCCTAAACGCAGGGCACGGAGAGTGCGGGGGGCGGTTGGAGGAAAACTGCCGAAAGACGCCGTGACGCTGTTTGTTATCCTGCGGGCGCGCGAGGGGCAGGAAACGTTGCTGGAAGCGGAACTCCGCGCGCTGGTCGGCCCCTCACGCAGGGAAGAAGGCTGCCTCACCTACAATCTTCACCGGTCCATCGATACATCCGGCGTGCTGCTGCTGCACGAAGTTTGGACGAGTCGCGAGGCTCATACCGAGCATATCCATACGCCGCATTTTTTGCGCTGGAACGCGCGAAAGGACGCGCTGCTGGCATCTCGTGACGCTAATTTCTGGAAGCAGATCGCTTAGATTTGGCTACACCCTTAACTCTCTGGTGTAGCGAGGTAGTAGCCGGGGCGGGCACGGACTTTCAAGTTTTTCGCGTCGTTGCGGACGATATTCACTTTAATTTCGTGATAGCCGGCAGCATCTGAGCCTGTGGGTGTGTAGCTGATGGTGTACTGCGAATGCAGCTCGCCGCCGATTTCGTCGATGGCCTTTTCGATGGAGCGGTCCTTGAAGGTGGAGAGATGGACGCCTCCCGTGGCGGTGGCGGCGACTTCGAGCGCGTGGTCTTTCACCTGATCGTGGATGTGCTCTACGGCCCAGACGGCGGCGGCCATCAGGTCGATGTTGCCGTAGCGGTTTTCTTCGCTGGTGGGCGTTTGCGGAGTGCCGGGCTGCGGGGGAAGCGGAAACGTGCCTGGCGGCGTGATTTGCGGCCGGGTATCCTTTGCTTTGGCCTGGAGCTCGGCGCGAGTGGTGGAGAGTCCGACGCAGTAAATCGTCACGTTGACAAGCTGCGCCCGCCGCAGGACTTCGCCCAGCTTGGCTTCGCTGCCGGCATCGGTGGCTTCGGAGAGAATCATTAGCACGCGGCGCCGCCCGGGTTTATCGGCAGTCGCCTGCGGGCGGCCGGAGAGCATTTCCACGCCCACGGCCATGGCATCGTAGAGCTTCGAGCCCGAAGTCCCTTGTCCCAGATGCGCGATGGCATTCTCGATTAGGTCTGCGTTGGTGGTGAAATCCTGAAGTTTGTCGACCGAGTCGTTGAAGCCCACCACGGCGGCTTCGCCGGTTGGACCCATGACCGTTTCGGTGAAGAGAATGCCGGTCTTGCGTATTTGGGGCAGGAGCGGTTCGATGCGCGAGCTCGTTTGGAGCAGGATCACCATGGAGAGCGGGTCACCCCCGAGATCGAAGTGGGAGATCTGTTGAGCTACGCCGTTGTCGGTAATCTGAAAATCTTGAGCCTCCAGATTGTGAACCATCTCGCCGCGGCCATCGCGCACGGTCACTGGCGTATTTACCAGCGCGACCTGCACTTTGACCTTGGCCTGGGTGTCCTTGGGAGCCAATTGGACTTGGACGCCGGATTTCGCAGAGATGGGGCCAGCGGGGGACTGTGCGTGGGCCGGAATGGCGGCCAGAGGCAGAAGCAGGGCAAAAGTGAAGGCCGCGGTCAGGAATCGGCCCATTTCGCCCACATCCAAGTACAAACTTGGGCGTAGACGGCTGGCGGGACTCCATGCTGGCCTGACCACCACCTCGAAATCGTCAGCAAGTCTGTCCATCGCTTACACCTTGCCGCGTCGCACGCTGGCACAATCCAAAGTCTGTGCTACCAGGGGAGTGTACTTGATTCGACGCATGTCCAGCGGAAGACGTTGCCGCAAGCCGCGGCGATTCCTACAATCAAGGTTCGTCTCAACGGGAGAAAAAACCGATGTCCGACGGTAAGAAACTGAAGCCCCAGCACGCGCCGAAAGTGCCGCACGAAGATCCCAAATTTCTGAACAGCACCCCGGCGCGGCCGATCCGCATCCTGGGCGAATACATTCACCCGCTGGTGCAGCTCAAGAGTGAGGGGATCGGGGACACCATCGTGATGTTCGGTTCGGCGCGCATCGAATCCCGCGAAACCGCGCAGGCGCGATGCACGAGGCTGAAAAACGAGAGGACCTCAAAGATGTCCGCGGCGAAGCTAGCCAAACACCGCGCGGCCCTGCGTCACGCGAAGAGATTGCTTGAGATGTCCCGTTATTACGAGGAAGCGCGTCAACTTTCGCGCAAGCTGACCACTTGGTCGCTCACGCTGGGTCCCGGGCCGCGGCGCTTTGTAGTTTGCTCCGGCGGCGGGCCGGGAATTATGGAAGCCGCGAACCGCGGAGCGTATGAAGCGGGCGGGAAGTCAGTTGGCCTTTCGATCGAGCTTCCGCACGAGCAATTTGCGAATCCTTACATCAGCCCGGAGCTGAGCTTCAATTTCAAATACTTTTTCATGCGCAAGCTTTGGTTCGCGCAGATTGCGAAGGCCTTGATCGTGTTTCCGGGTGGCTTCGGAACCATGGACGAACTCTGGGAAATGCTGACGCTGCTGCAGACCGGGAAACTTGCCAAGCAGAACATCATCTTGATCTACGGCCGAAAGTACTGGGATGAAGTCCTGAATTGGAAGGCCATGGTGCGCTGGGGCACCATCAACGAGGACGAGTACAAGATGCTCCAGTTCGCCGATGCCGTGGACGAAGCCTTTGACCACATCCGTGCGGGGCTCGAGAAATACCACATGGACCCCGACCCCTTTTTGCAGGCCTACTGACGCCATCACATACAAGATTTTTATTTTCAGTGGTTTATGGTGTGGACCATCGCTTGCTACATTCTCCCGGCAAGCGTGTTCGATAGAGCAGGACATCACCCCATCCAGTCGGGGCGAAAGTTGGGGGATGGAGGAAATATGACCTTCGACACGGGAGAGAAGAAGTTTCTTCAAAGGACGTTCGTCGTATCAGCGGCGTTTCTCGGCATGCTGGCATTCGCGGGAGCATCTCGGGCGTCCGCCGAAAGCTACGACGGTTGCCAGCGGCGCATCGCCAAGGCGGACCACAGACTGCACGAAGCCGTGGAGCATCACGGCTGGGACAGCAGACCAGCGGATCGTGCGCGGCATGAACTGCATGAAGCGCGGGAACACTGCTGGCATGAGCGGCACCGCTGGTGGGACGAAGACGGCCACCGCTGGCATAGCGAACGCGATTGGGATGAGCACGATCACGATCGCCACTAATTCATGAATGTGTATTTCCGGGGCGCGGCAAAATTTCGCCGCGCCCGTTTTAATTTTGCCTGAAGTGTGTTTGCCAAGAACTTCCATTGTTTCTTCCCGAACGCGTTCACGACATTTTCCGCGCCGGCGTGTTTGATGAGCGGCAACAGGACGCTCGATAAGCATGTGCTGAAGTCTCCTGCTCGGCAAGACTCGACTGGCGACAGCCGCATTCAGCGCGGTTTTTTGCTCTTTGCTGGTGCACCAAGCGCGAAGGCCAATGAGAAGGATTCGAACCGGCGCGCCGCGTGCAGCGATTTGGCGACTGCATGCCCGCAGGCCGCGTACTGGCGGCATGAACGCCATCACGACGCTTACGAATGATTGGAGCGCGCGCATGGCGCGAACTTGAATGGCGGGAACACCACCGCGATTACAATGGTCATCGCTGCTATTGCGACAGAGACCGAGATTGACGCGCGGCAAGAATTCAGTGCGGAATGAAAAGGCGGGCGCCCCGCCCGTGTTTTGCCGTGTGAGAGGGAATTACTGCGAACTCACCAGCTGGTCATCGGAAAAAACGGCTTCGAAGCGGCGAGTTTCATCCTGATCGTGCAACATCACGATCGGAACCACGCGCAAGTATTGTTTGCAGGAATGGCACTGCGTGACTTCGCCTTGCAAGTCTTGCAAAAAACCATCCGTGAAATGATAGAGCGCACGTTCACGCCGGGCATTCTTCTTGTCCCGCGCGCCGCAGTGCGGACAGATGAATTCCACCGTGTCCTGCTGCGGATCGCGGTCCAAAGCGGCCCAGCCGGTGCGGCGCACACCTACAGTTTCCAGATTACGCCGATCCATGGCGGTCGACCTCCTACAGATCCACGTCCACAGAACATGAGATGCATCAGCCTGACTCCCGGATACGCTGGCTGTAACCTATTCATTAAAAAGAGCTTGTTGATGGCCTTGGGGGCCTCTTTCTGCCCGTGGGTCCTTAGATTGGAGGCTTGATGGGAACTTGTCGGGACCCTTGGTGTCCAACCGAATGAGGACGCGCGCAACCTCACATCCCTGCGAGCGCGGCGCCGGTCTCCTGGAGATCTAGAGCAACCCCCAGGAAATCGGCGCCGCAAATTCTCTCCAGTCCCGATTTGTGGGACCACCGGCGGTCGGCACTTGCAGAAAGAATTGTGGAGGTGGTGATGTGCCCCGAGCCCAAGAAGGTTAGGGAACTAAGCCCCCAAGAAGGTCTTGGATCGTTGAGCGGATGCTTAGTAGAAGGTGATGCGGAGCAGCAAAGTCGTGAGCGCAGTGTCCGCCGCCGCGCCTTGGTCATATCCGTCGTTCTCGAAAGCGCGGTTCTAGCCGCGCTGATTTTGATGCCGCTGTTCGGGAAGACCCAGCACATCGCGCTCGCTTACACGACGCCGGCGCCGCCCTATTCGCGCTACCCAAATTCGTGGCGCGACTCAGGCCCACCTCCGCGCGATCCGACCCGGCCACACCGCGATTATCACTTTGATCGACCCACAAATATTTCCCCAAGGATCCCTACTCGAGACCCTCGTTGGAGTGGAGAAGGCACAAACGAAGCGCCCATCGAAAGTGCCGGAATCGGCGGCCCCGATGGAGGTGTGGGGCTGATTGTTATCGGGGACCCGAACGGCAGAGTTCCGCCCGCTGTAGAAACCCACCACCAATCTGAGCTGCCGCCGAGATTGCGCATGACCCAGCTAGATCCCGCGATGCTGATCCACCGAGTAGAGCCGGTCTATCCAGCGCTCGGAAAACAAATGCATCGCGATGGTCACGTGGAATTGCGTGCCATCATCGGGACCGATGGCACGATTCAGTCTTTGCAGATTGTTTTAAGCGATCCGCTCTTTAACCAGTCCGCGGTGGAAGCCGTCCGGCAATGGCGGTATCGGCCGACGGTTCTCAACGGCCAGCCCGTTGAGATCGAGACGCATATCACGGTGGTTTATTCCACCCAGCACTGAAATCCAGAGACGGTGCAAAGGGGCCTGTCTGCCTTGAACGCGGCCCCTCTGCCTGCACCCGGGCAACCGATCTTGTGGCCCCGCGCTAGAACCGGAAAACGATTCCGGTCGAGACACGGAGATTGTTCTGGGTCTGATTGCTTGTCCCGGTTTCGGAGAAGAGGGTCATCGCAAAAGCGTTGTCTGAACCGCTTGTCCCCGCGCTGCTGGCGTGAGCCACGCCGAAGAGCACTTCACCGAAGGGCGCGAGGCGTTCGAAATGGCGATAGGAGACGCGCGGGCCGAACAGGTAGGTGGAGAGCGTCCCGTTGGTGCCGGTACTCAGAATATTGCCATTGTGATAAGCACCAAAGTCGGCGACGCCGCTCAGCCAATTATTTGCATTGTAGGCAACGGAAGCGCTTCCGCCGTTCAGGCTGAAACTGCTCACGCCCGCGGTGCTGGGGTTGTTGCGGAAATACGAGTAGCCCGCGAACACAATCGATTTTCGGCGTCTCCTCGGCACCAGCAGTTGCGAGGAAAAGCGAAAGAACAGCCACTAGCGACACCAGTAGCTTCAACTTCATAAACCCTCCATGAATTTAGCTTTCTGCGCAGGCCCGCCAGATCCGACGTTGCCGCGCGTTTCGCGGTGTGCCTCAGGCAGGGAGACAGCGATCCGCATCACTCTGTTTTGTTTCCCATAGAGATGCGGCAGTGCAGAGTGAAGTTGTAAGTAGGTGGAAATATTTCGTGTGTAGATTTGTAACCGGGGAGCACGGATGATTTTTGCCGCGACAGGGAATCAGGAGTGAAGGCCAGAGTCTGGGTTGAGTTTTAGTTGGCACAGATTGAAGTCTCGGCTATAGGAGCGGCTCGGCGGCATGACGCACAATCGCGGCGCGCGTGGCGTCGCGCAAACGAATCAGTTCGTGCCAGTCGGATGAATCGGCGGGGTTAGGGTTGTTCGTCGTGGTGCTTGGAAAGATCGGCGGCGAAAGGGTAATGGTCACACTGGTCGGTCGAGGCAGGTACGTGCCATCGCGCAAAAATCTGCGAGTCCCGGCAAGCGACACGGGGATGACCGGCGCGCCCGTGGCCACCGCGGCCTTGAAAGCGCCGAGCTGGAACGGCCGCACGCCATCCTCTGCGGCGAAGGTGCCTTCGGGAAAAACAAAAACAGATTCGCCGTTACGCAAAAATTCTTCCATCTCCTGCGCCTGGCGCAATCGTGATTGCGGATCGCTGCGGTCAAACTTCAGATGTCCCATGCGCTTCAAAAATGCTCCGATGAAGGGCATGCCGCCGACTTCCATTTTTGCGACGAAGCGATAAGGCACGCCCAGCCCCAGCATCAGCGGCAACACGTCAAAATAACTGGTGTGATTTGACGCGTAGATTTTTGCGCCCGGTGTTTCCATATACTCCTTGCCGACGACGCGCACACGGCATGCTATAAGCGCAAACAAGACTTTGAGAGCGGAAGAGGTGAAGCGTCCCGCTTCCTTGTGATCCTTGATGAATTGCACCATCACCCAGGTGGGAACAATCCAAAGCAGGAACACCACGCCGAAGTACAGACCGTACAAAATTTCGAGGCCGCGTCTCACGCCGGCAAGGATTTCGCGGCCGAGGTTGCGCAAGGTGCTCCCTGTTCCCAAGCGCACGATTTGCAGCCAGGCTGGCGCCCGGGATAGGGAAAGAGTCCCCGCAAGATAGAGTTGCTTGGTTTCTTCGCGGCGCAATTTTCCACTGGAAGTTTTCGGGATGCTGCCCGGCGGGATTAACTCCACGCGATCCGGCGGAAGTCCCAATCCCCGCGACACAAGATCGGTCACTGCGGAAGCGAGAGCCGCACGCCGCGGCATGTCGCGTTCGCGGGTCTCCGCAACGACGACCAATTTTTCCGTGCCCGTGGCTTCGTCCGTCAAGCCGAATGCGACGATACATCCCTTGCGAATTCCATCGGCGCGCGCGGCAAGTTCCTCAACTTCGTGCGGATACAAATTGCGCCCGCCCTTGATGATGATGTCCTTCACTCGTCCGGTGACGTAGATTTCGCCGTCGGCGCGATACGCGCGGTCGCCCGTGTTTATCCAAGCGTATTCCCCTGGGTCCGTTGCCGGGCCACGCGGGAGCAGCGTTTCGGTCGCTTTGGAATTGCGGTAGTAACCGCTGGTCGCCGATGGCCCACGAAACCACAAAAATCCTTCCGCGCGGTCGGGAACCTCGTTGCCGATTTCATCCACGATGCGAACTTCATGGCCCGCCAGGGCTTTTCCGGAAGAAACAAAGGCGATTGCCGTTTCGTCCTCAAGCGCCGCGGGCACCGCGCGTCCTTCGGCCGTAAACGTCTGGCGTTCGACGCGATCCACCAATGGGCCACGATTCAGCGGCGGCACAGTGACCGCCAGAGTAGCTTCCGCCAAACCGTAGACGGGAAGCTGCGCTTCGCGGCGGAAGCCGTAACCCGCAAAACGCTCGCGAAAGCGCTCGAGCGTTTCCGGATTCACCGGCTCGGCGCCGTTCAACGCCGCGCGCCATGAGCTGAGATCCACACCCTGGATGTCTTTGTCCGCGATCTTGCGCACGCAGAGTTCATAAGCAAAATTCGGCGCGGCCGAGATCGTTCCGCGATGTTTGTGAAAGGCCTGCAACCAGCGCTCGGGGCGCGTCAAAAAGGCCAGCGGCGACATCACCGCCAAGGGCGTCCCGAAATGCAGTAGCGTAAGCCACGCGCCAATCAAACCCATGTCGTGATACAGCGGAAGCCAGCTAATGCCGACGTCATCCGGCCGCAGCTGGACCGCTTCGCCAATGGCGCGAATATTTGCCAGCAGGTTTGCGTGCGTCAGCATGACGCCTTTGGGGTCCCCCGTTGAACCGGAGGTGTACTGCAGCAGCGCGAGATCGCTGCCCCGGCGCGCGCGGCTTCCGGTGACGTGTAGTGGCAGCGCGCCGGGAGAGGGTGGAGGAGCCTTGTCCGCCGCTTGGATCAGTTTTTCCGCGTCCACAACAGCCGAGAGCGAACGCACGCGGGGCCGCAGCAATTTCGCCACCGCTTCTGCGCGGCGGAACGTCAGCAGCAGACAAACTTCCGCATTGTTCAGGATCGCCGATTGCCGCGCGGCGTATTCCTCGAT
>QHZC01000719.1 GCA_003224515.1 Acidobacteriota bacterium | reverse complement strand
GATGGCACTCAACGCCATGGATGGGATGCTCGCGCGCGAACACAACCAGAAGAGCGCCCTGGGCGCTATTCTCAACGAGCTCGGTGATGTGATCGCGGACGTTGGGCTTTACCTGCCGCTCGCGGCGGTGCCACAATTTGATCCCTGGCTGGTAATTGGGGTTGTAATTCTCTCGGTTCTGACGGAGATGACCGGTGTCATTGGGGTGCAAATTGGGGCCTCTCGCCGTTATGATGGCCCGTTCGGAAAGAGTGACCGCGCATTTCTCTTCGGACTGATGGGTTTGCTGCTCGGGCTTAGAGTGCATATCGAACGTGCGATTCCTGTCGTGCTCTTCGCGACGATTCTCCTGCTGGCATTGACTATTCTTAACCGGGCACGGCGCGCTTTGCAGGAACTTTCCGTGGATGTTGCGAAGAAATGAGCGCCGTTATCCATCCCCTGGCGAGTGTGCTCGCGGCGGTGGCACGCGGGATTAGCGGCGTGCAGGTGCGGTGGGCCGGGTGTCGGCCGGAAGAAAAACAGCGGATTTACTTTGCAAATCACACGAGCCATCTGGATTTTGTGGTGCTGTGGGCGGCGCTGCCTGGCGAGGTTCGCGCGCGAACACGGCCCGTGGCGGCAAAGGACTATTGGGAGAAAGGCCTGAAAGCGTACCTGGCGCAAAGAGTCTTTCGCGCTGTCTTGGTTCATCGCGGGGGAACGGCGCAGGCAGGAAACAGGGAGGAGGCACGGGCAGCAGCTCGAACAGTGGTCGACCGGCTCGCGGAGGCCATGGGAGAGACGGACTCGTTGATTTTGTTCCCGGAGGGCAAGCGAGGGACTGGAGAAACGGTTGGACCGTTTCGCAGCGGCCTTTATTACCTCGCGAAGAGGAGGCCCGAAGTTGAACTTGTGCCGGCGTACCTCGAAAACATGAACCGAATTCTACCGAAGGGTGAAGTGTTGCCTGTGCCGTTGCTAAGTTTGCTGACGTTTGGTGCGCCCATACATATTGGAGAAACCGAGGACAAACGCGGTTTCCTGGAACGAGCCTGCGCGGCAATGAGTGCGCTTCGCCGGAAAGGAGAATCGTGAGTACGGGCTCGCCGGGCTATTTCCCGCAGCGAGTTGCAACAACTCGTTGGGTTCCTCATGTGGAAGACACGCAATTAGCGTGGCTCTTTGGCGGCGTGCTGGGCGTTCTTGTTCTGGCGAGCGCTATCGGAGCCGTACTCAAGCAAACAGCAAAGAACGATGCGGCGCACGCAACCATCAACAATCTGAATGCGAGAACACGCGCTTGGTGGAAGATGTGCGCGATCTTCGCGCTGACCCTGTTGATTGGTCGGATCGGTTCGCTGGTTTTGTTCGGCTTGCTCTCTCTCCTGGCACTGCGTGAATACATCACGTTAATACCGACGCGCCGCGGCGATCATCGAACGCTGGTTTGGAGCTTCTTTGTCATCACGCCTCTGCAATATTATCTGATCGCAATCCGCTGGTATGGATTTTTCGCGATCATGATTCCGGCGGTGGCGTTCCTGTTCATTCCCACGCGGATAGCGATGGCGGGCGACACTGAGCATTTCCTGGAGCGCGCCGCGAAAATCCAGTTCGGAATCATGATTTGTTCTTACTGCCTAAGTCACGCGCCGGCATTGCTGATCCTGAGGATTCCCGGATTCGTGGGCCACGATGCAAGACTGCTTTTCTATCTCGTGCTCGTGGATCAGAGCAGTGACGTGCTGCAGTACGTGTGGGGAAGGCTCACGGGGAGACACAAGATCGCAGCACAAGTCAGCCCCAACAAGACCTGGGAAGGTTTCGTCGGGGGGGTGCTCATGGCGACAGCGCTCGGCACGGCACTCTGGTGGGCAACGCCCTTTACGCCGCTGCAGGCCGCTGGAACGTCGCTCGTGATTGGCCTGCTAGGTTTCGCCGGCGGCCTAGTGATGAGCGCGATCAAGCGAGACGTCGGCGTCAAAGACTTCGGCGCGATCATCGAGGGCCACGGCGGTATTCTCGACCGCATTGATTCGCTGTGCTTCGCCGCGCCGATTTTTTTTCATCTCGTTCGGTACTTCTTTGCCGCGTGACACGCAAGCGAAGACAGTGGAAAGAGCATGCTTCACCCATCCCCGGGTGCCGCAATCCTCTTAATCTTTAAGCGCGGCGTTACCCACCACTCGCCCATCGTTGTCCATTGCGCTTTCGGCGAAGGATGCTCTGCGCCGTCTTTTCCCGGCTTCTGTCCCCTTTTTGTTCATGCTCTTGCGCACTCTTTTGCACTCACGAGGGCGCGGGCCATTTTTTCGAGCGTCTCGATGCTCGACACGCTTTGACCGTTCTCCATACGCGAGAAGTAACAACGCTTCACCCCAGTGCGCTGCTCGATATCACCTTGTGAAAGGTCCTGCTGCTCCCGGATGGCTCGCAAACGATCGGAAATGATCATACTTATGTCGCTGTATCTGCTTATACATCAATTGGAACTTGGCGCGGGCATATCTTGACCAAAAATGGGGACTCACTCAAATTCGCGCCGGGGAGCGGATTGTTCGAGGCCGACACGGCCGGCGGCGATGTCCGCTCTGAAATAGTTTTCACCCATGCTGGGGGAGCCGGCAAGACGGCGGAGCATGGCGATCTGGCCGATATGATTGAGGGCGTCGGCGACGGGACCTTGGAAGAGGCCTTCCGCTGATCCGTGAAGCGGCTCGATTGAGGCCAGATGGTCGTCAAACTTTTTCACGGCCGCAAGAAAACGCTCGATTTCGGTGTTCCACGGCAAAGGCGTGGAGTCATGCCAGGTCGGTTTGCCCTGTGCGATCGAAAGGGCCGAATCGAAGAGGTCGCCCATGTGCGCGAGGATTTGTGAGGGCGTCCGCGTCTTGTCGCCGATGTGGAAGCTGGAGAAGTGATCCGGGGCCCCGCGCAGGGCTTTGCCGGCGCGGTACGCAACGGTCGCGACAGCGTGGCGAAGAAGTTGTCTTGCGGAATCAGTTGAGGTGGACATGCGGTGCTTCCCTCTCTCTCAAAAGTTGCGATAAGGAGTTTAAACGCAGAGACGGAGAGTGCGCAGAGGAAAATTTCGAAGGGAAAGTGCTCACCCTGCCGACCAAGTTGGGATAAATTCCGGGGCGGACTGCAGAAGTTATTGCTTGGTGTAGGCGCGGACGTAGTCGACGAGCATTTGTTGAGGAAAAACCGTGGTGTTGTCGGGCGACCCGGGCCAATCGCCGCCAACGGCAACGTTGAGGATAATGAAGAAGGGGTGATCGAAAACCCAGGTGCCGCCAGCGGGCCACTGGGATTGATTGAAAGTGGCGTAGAGATTGGAGTCGAGATAGAAGCGGACGGTGCCACGCTCCCATTCGACGGCGTAAAGGTGAAAGTCATCGGCGAAATTCTGGCCTGCAGGCCGGCTGAGCCGCGCGGTGGCGTCGCTCGTTCGGCCGGTAGTGCTCGGGCCATGGAGCGAACCGTGGACCGTGCCCGGCTCCTTGCCGATATTTTCCATGATGTCGATTTCGCCGCACTTCGGCCAGCTATTTGAGGTGATGTCGTTGCCGAGCATCCAGAAGGCGGGCCACATCCCCTGCCCCGCGGGAATCTGGATGCGCGCTTCGAAGCGGCCGTACGCTTGACTGAAAAGCCCCTGAGTTTTTATTCGCGCGGACGTGTAATTTCGCGTTACGCCATCGGAACCGGTGTAGATTTCTTTTTGCGCGGTGATGACCAGATTGCCGCCCTTGATTTGAGCGTTTTGGGTGCGATTCGTATAG
>QHZC01000193.1:9164-16391 GCA_003224515.1 Acidobacteriota bacterium | reverse complement strand
TTCGCGCACGCGCCGCGGGACAATCGGCAGGGCAATTAACTGCGAGTGGGGATGATCGATAGTCGCCCCGGCAGCTTCCCCGTGATTCTTGAAAATGAGAATGTAGCGGAAGCGCTTGTCGTTCTTCAGGTCCAGCATGCGGTCCCGATAACCCCAGAGCACGTCCTCCACGGCACGTTCAGGCAAGGTGGCGAGCGTTGCGAGATGGTTTGGCGACTCAATCACGACCTCGTGCGCGCCGATTCCGTTCATCTTGTCGAAGAGACCTTCTCCTTCGCGGTCCAGTTCGCCCTCGATGCCCAGCGCGGGAAATTTGTTTGGGACAACCCGGATGCTCCAGCCCGGCGTGTTTGGGCCTCCGCCGTTCCGCCCGTAGACGAGAATTTCCGGCGGAGTTCGAGCTTCATTGCCCACGCAGAAGGGGCAATTCTTCTCTTCTCCTGGGATGACGCTCTCTCGGAGGAAGTCGTTCGGCCGCTTCCCTAGTTCTGTCGAAATGATCACCCATCGGCCGGTGATCGGGTCCTTACGCAACTCCGGCAAAACAATCCTCCTTGAGTATGTTCTGGGCCACACCCGCGCAGGGTGAGCAACCAGGAGACTTTGAATTGTACTCCGTCTGGCGTCCTCGTGAAGATCTTCCGGACAGGCTCCTCATATTTGAGGGCTGTATGCATCCTTGTGCAACCGTACCACCGGCGGCTGCCCCGGGCAGTTGTCAATTGCCATTTCATCAAACCGGCAGGAACACTCGCCGACGTGACGTTCCTCCAGAAATCGTTGCGCCGTGCAAACAACAACATATTGTTTTTCCCTGGTAACGCTTAGGTCCGGCCGGCAAGTCCTCCCTGATGGTGCGCGTCCTGAATTCCTCAAATGCCAGCGCTTGTCATCGTAACCGATGAGATCGATTTCGCCTTTGCTGCCGCGCGGAGTGTAATTCCGGGCTAGGAAAACGCACCCCGCTCTCGGCAAATAGCAGTAGGCATAGGTTTCCCAGTGCACCGCGCGAGACATCAGTTGTGAAAATATCGGCCTGGTTCCGGCACCGATTCCCCCCAGCCTTCCGCGGAGTATAAACAAAAATCCCGTGGCTGCCATAGTTCTTCTGTAGCAGTCACGGGACTCGGAAGTTCCCGCTATTTTCTGATTTCCCTGTTCTCGTCTCGAATCAAGCCTTCTTTTCCGCCTCACGGAAGCAATCTTCCAGCGTCCGCACGGCAAAGTCAGCCTGTTCCTGGTCGATCAGGAGCGGCGGTGACAAGCGGATGGTGTTCTCGCCCGCCCCGAGCACCAGCAGGCCTTTATGAAAAGCCAGATCGACGATCGCGTTGCGCAGATCCGCGGCCTTTTCCTTCGTCCCCTGATCCCGCACGATCTCAATGCCGATCATCAATCCGCGTCCTCGTACGTCGCCGACGATCTTGAAGTTCTTTGTCCAACCGGCCAGGCGCCCGAAAAGGTAGTCGCCCATGCGGCGGGCGTTTTCCAGGTACTCGCTCTCGATCAAGTCCATGGTGGCCAGCGCTGCCGCAAGGCACACCGGGTTTCCGCCGAAGGTAGTGCCGTGCGCGCCCGGCTTCCACCGCATCACGCTTTCTCTTGCGATGATCGCGCCGAGCGGCATGCCGCTCGCGATGCCCTTCGCGGAACAAAGAATGTCCGGTTCGATCCGGGAGTGTTCACAGGCCCACCACTGCCCAGTGCGCCCCATGCCCGACTGCACTTCATCCACGATGAACATGATGCCGTGTTGCCGGCAGATGCGCTGCAATTCCTGCAGGAAGAACTTCGGCGCAGGCACATACCCGCCTTCCCCTTGAATTGGCTCGATGATGATGCCCGCGACGTCCTCGGGATCGAACAACCGTTTGAAAATTTGCCCTTCGAGTTGTTCGAGGATTTCCGCGCCGCAGGACTCTGCGGCGTGGCCGTGGGGGCAGCGATAAGCGTACGGATACGGGATGTGCTCGATTCCACTGAGCAACGCGCCGAATCCCTTGCGCTGTGTCGATTTCGACGCCGTCAACGAAAGTGCGCCCATGGACCGGCCATGAAAGCAGCCGTAAAACGCGATGAAATTGTCGCGCTTTGTGGCGTATCTCGCCAGTTTGATGGCGCCTTCTATCGCCTCTGTACCCGAATTGGTGAAAAAGACTTTCTTGCCCTCCGTGCCCGGCATCGTCCGGCCCAGCCGCGCTGCCAGTTGCGGCATACTTTCGTAGTAAAAATCCGTGCCGGACATGTGAATCAGCTCAGCCGCCTGCCTCTGAATTGCAGAGACCACTTTCGGATGACAATGTCCGGTCGAGCACACCGCGATACCTGCCGCGAAATCGAGGAAAGCGTTACCGTCCACATCTTCCACGATTGCGCCGTGCCCGCGCTTGGCTACCAGGGGCTAGTCGCGCGTATACGACGGCGACATGAATTTCGCGTCTTGCTCCAGCACTCGCTTGGCGTTCGGCCCGGGCAGCGCGGTCACCAGCCGGGGTGTTTTCGCTTCCAAAGTAGTTGGCATTTCTTCCTCCTAGAAGAGACAAAGGTTGGAGTTCATTAGGACCGGCGGACAAACGCAGGCGCACGAGCGGACTTATCCGCCAGTGGCCTCGAGGAGAAAGAGAATTAGAGTAAGTCCACGCCGTAGAGTTCGGGCCGCTGGGCGGCCGGCGGGAGAAACCCCGGGACATACGAAAGGCGAATTTGAAGGTTAAGGCTCACTTGCGTTTCCAGCGGACGCTGCCATCCTTGGCGTCCTCAATAATTATACCACGATCTGCGAGTTCTTTGCGGATGCGGTCGGCGGTGGCGAAATCGCGCTTTTTCTTCGCGGAATTGCGCTCCGCGACGAGCCGATCGATCTCCTCGTCGCCCGGCCCGCTCTCCGCGCCGCCGTATCCGAGCGTGCGCAGCTTTTCGCTATCATTGTCTTCCACGACCGCGAAGACTTTGTCGAAAGTGGTCAGAAATTCCAACACCGCGGGGACATCACCCTGGCGGAACCCGCCCTTGTCGACGGCGATATTCGCTTCGCGCACCAGATCGAACACCGCCGCCAGCGCGCGTGCCGTATTCAAGTCGTCCGAAAGACCTGCATCAAATTCTTCCGCGGCCTTGGCAATGCGCGCGGCCATTCCCTCTTGCTGGCCCGTGGGGAATTTTCCACGCTGCAGGCGATCGGCAAAATTCCGCAATCGTTCCACCGAGCTGGCCGCCTGCTGCAGACCATCGAAAGTGAAATTGAGCTGCTTGCGGTAAGGAACACTGGCCAAAGCAAACCGCAGAGCTGAAGGCTTGTAACCTTTGGCAAACAAATCGCGCAGCGTGAAGAAATTCCCCTGTGACTTGGACATCTTCTCGCCTTCGACAAGCAAGTGCTCGGCGTGCAGCCAGTACCGTACGAAAAGCTTGCCAGTCGCGCCCTCGCTCTGCGCGATTTCGTTCTCGTGATGCGGAAAAGCCAGGTCAATTCCACCGGTGTGAATATCCAGCGTCTCGCCGAGATACTTCATGGCCATCGCGGAACACTCAATGTGCCAGCCTGGGCGCCCGGGGCCGATCGCCGTCTCCCAGAAATGCTCTCCCGGTTTCGGCGCTTTCCACAGCGCAAAATCCCGCACGCTCTCTTTTTCGTAACGATCGTTGTCGACGCGAGCACCCGCCTGAATGCCTGTCAGATCGATCTTCGAGAGTTTTCCGTACTCGGGGAACTTGGCGATGCGGTAGTAAATCGAACCTTCGCCCGGATACGTGAATGATTTTTGCTGGAGCCGCAGGATCAGCTTCACCATTTCTTCGATATGGTCCGTGGCACGGATCCAGTGCTCCGGCGCCTCGATGCTCAAAGCTTTGCAATCGTCGAAAAACGCCTGGACGAATTTCGCGGTGTAGTCGCGGATACTCATCCCGGCGGCGGCAGCATGCGCGATGATGCGGTCGTCCACGTCCGTCAGGTTCATCACGTGGTAAACACAAAGGTGCGGTAATTTCCGATATGCGCGAAGTCGTAGACCGTCGGCCCGCACGTGTACATGCGCACTTCGCCCGCTTTTTGTGGACGAAATTCTCAATTCTCCCGGTCAGCGTGTTGTGCAGCTGAAGTTCGGCCATGGGCTCAAGATGGTCACTCACCGCAAATGAATAAGCGCTCGATTGTAGCCGAGCCGTTTGAAACGTAGCAATGTCGAAGCCAGGCTCTGTTGAGCGGAACTGGCCGCAATGCGACCTGGTTAGTCCTAATTGACGCCCGCCACTGACGCGGTTACAGTCCTCTTTCTCATCTGGTGAAGGAGTTAAGGATGAATCGCTCTCTTTCGGCTGGTGGTCTGTTTGCTCTCACGGCTTTCGCTATGCCAATCCTTGCTCAGGAACCACCCAAGGCGGGCACGCCAAGACTGCTGACTCCCGAAGCTTCCTTGAGCCTGCGCAGCATTTCCGATCTGCAATTCTCCCCTGACGGCAACCGCTTAGCTTTTGTGATTACGGAGCCCGCGAAGGGAGAGCGCCGCGCGCGTCACATTTGGCTTTACGACAAGCAATCCGGTTCGCTCCGGCAGTTCACGTATTCCGCGAAGTCCGATTTCTTACCGCGCTGGTCACCGGACGGCAAACAGCTCGCTTTCCTTTCAGACCGCGACGATCAGCAGCAGGTCTACACTATGCGTGCGAACGGCGGCGAAGCGAGCGCCCTGACCAAAGGAAAGCGCGACGTGAGATTGCCTTTCTTGCCCCCGACGCAAAAACGGAAGCGGAAGAAAAGAAAGAAAAAGACAAAGACGACGCTCGCGTGGTGGACAAAGAGGATAAGCGCGCTCGCCTCTGGCTTGTTACTCTCGACACTGGAGAACCCAAAGCCCTCACCGACCCCAAATGGAAAATCAGCGAAGCCGTGTGGCATCCTGCCGGCACAGGTCTGGTGCTCAGCGCCACGGATCACCCCGAATCGGATCAGAACACCGAGCGTATTTTTTTCTTTCGTCTCTGGGACACGGTTAACGGTGACCGCAAAGCGGTCGACTCGATGACACAGGTCCTCGCTCCTCGCGGGCCCTTCGGCAATATCCGCATCGCGGCGGATGGCCGGAGGATGGCGTTCGTCGGCTGCCGCGAAGACGGCCCAACGCCGCACGACCTCATACTCGCTCATCATGGCGACAAGGCCACTCAGAATCTCAGCGGCGCCAGCGTGGACCGGCCGGTTTTGGACCACCGTTGGTCCAAAGACGGTGGGCTGCTCGCCGTTGTAGGCGATGGCTTCCGCACGAAGCTTGTTGCTTTCACCGCGGAGGGTGCGCTCAAAGATGTCCCCGCGACGCCGGCCAATCCAAATGCTTTCGCCGTTTCCGATTCCGGGGAGATCGCCTTTGCGGGACAAACTGCGACGACTCCCCAGGAATTGTGGCTTTGGGACCAGAAGGGCCCCCCGAATCAGATCTCTCACTTGAATGATTCGTGGAAGCTGTACACGCTCAGCGCTCCGGAGTTCTACAAATACAAATCCTTCGACGGCCTGGATATCGAAGCGGCTCTTCTGAAACCGCTCGGCTACGACGGCAAATCGAAGCTGCCACTCGTGGCCCTGATCCACGGCGGCCCCACCGGCGCCTGGCAGGACTCCGTCGAAATCTGGGGTCAGCTCCTTGCGGCGCACGGCTACGCGGTCTTCTATCCCAATATTCGCGGATCGAGCGGCTACGGCGAGAAATTCATTGAAATGAATCGCGGCGACTGGGGTGGCGGCGATTACCGGGACGTCATGGCTGGGGTCGATGACCTCATCGCCCGGGGCATCGCCGATCCCGAAAAGCTGGCCATCGGCGGCTGGTCTTATGGTGGCTACATGTCTGAATGGGCGATTACCCAAACCACGCGATTCAAAGCAGCATTCTCCGGCGCCGGCCTCTCCAATCTCATCTCCGAATACGGCACCGAGCAGGGTCCCTCTTACGATGAGTGGTTTTACGGGGTCCCGTACGAGCCTGAAAAGGTGGCCGGATTCCTGAACAGCTCCCCGGTCGTGAACCTGAGAAACGCCAAGACGCCGACCTTGATTCTCCAGGGCGACGCCGATCCAGTCGATCCCCCGGGCCAAAGCCAGGAACTTTACCGCGGCCTGAAGCGCTACGGCGTCGAGACCGAACTGGTTGTCTACCCTCGCGAGCCTCACGGTTTCCACGAGGAAAAGCACCTTCTCGATCGTCTGAACCGCATCCTCGCCTGGTACGACAAACACCTTAAGGAAGGATCGCCAGCCGCCAAGTAGACAGCAGCTTCGGGCATTCCGAAAACACTTGTGGCGGTGACAAATCAGCCACAGTCGTAGGCGTCGGACTTTACACGCGGTGCGCACCGTGTTACTCTTTTTTTCCGTACCGCCATCCTTGCGCCAGGCGGCTGGGCCTCTGACCGAGAACCTGCCAAACGTTTTGACAGGCGACCCGCGAAGGGTTGATCCGTCGCTCGAAAGACCCTCCCCCCGAGGAACAAAACGTCGTCTCTCTTCACGAGTTTTTGCAGCAGCCCTAAGGAATGGCTGGCTTAGGCAGTTATCGCGTTGTGTGGCAGGTTCATGCTGCCCGCCGTGGAGAAGTTGACGACCCAAAGGGGACATCTTGCTGAAGCTGCGAAAAGTCGAAATCGTTGGCTTTAAGTCGTTTTGCGAGCGCACTGTGGTCACCTTCAGCGGGTCCGGGACGACCTGCATCGTCGGGCCGAACGGCTGCGGCAAATCCAACGTGGTTGACGCCATTTCCTGGGTTCTCGGCGAACAGAGCCACAAGTCGCTGCGCGCCGAACGCATGGCCGATTGCATTTTTAATGGCACCACCAAGCGCCCTCCGCTGGGACTCGCCGAAGTCACGATCACCATGGAAGATCCTGAGCTGGCCGAAGCCGCCCGCTTCGTGATGGAAAGCGCGGCGTCAGACTCTCGAACGGACACTGCGGCCCTTGTCACCGAAAACAGCGCAAACTCCGGTTCGAACGATGTGACCGATATTCTCTCGCTTGACCCCGCGCTGCCCCACGAAACGCAAGAAGCTGCCGCTGACGGTTCAGCTCCATCCCCTGCTGAACCCGGTGGCGTGTTCAAACGGAAGAAAAAGCCGGCTGACAAACCGGTGCTGGCCATGAAGCCGGGCGAAGTCGTCGTCAGTCGCCGTCTTTATCGCTCTGGCCAAAGCGAGTACTTGATCAACGGCCGCGTGGGAAGGCTCCGCGACATCCAGG
>QHZC01000193.1:1466-8842 GCA_003224515.1 Acidobacteriota bacterium | reverse complement strand
GAGCTGACCGCCGCCGAATTGCAGCGCGGGACCGCCATCCAACAGCAGGAAGGCGAGCAAGACCGGCTGAACCAGCGCATTTACGAACTGGATGCCGAAATCCGGCAGAACCAGAATGTTTTGAATCTTACGGCGCTCGAAGTCGACCGCAGCGAGAATCGCATCGCCTTCAACCGGCAGCGCACCGGGGAGCTCGCCGGGCGTCATGCCCAGGTGGATGCGGAATTGGCGCAAGCCACGGCCCAGGCTGTTGAATGGGAATCTCGGAGTGCTTCGCAGATTCATGCGGTCACGTTGCTCCGCGAAGAATCGGGCATTTTGACCGCTCGTGTGGAGGAGCTCGCGAAACGCACCGAGTCCCGCGCTACCCAAATTGCCGAATCCGAAGTGCGAATCGAAGTCCTCCGCCGATCCTCATCGGAAGCCGGCGAAAGCCTGCTGCGCCTGCATGGCGAGCAAAAGCAAGCCGAAGAAGCGCTTGTACACCAGGCCGAAGCGCTGCGGAAGCTCGAAGCTAACGAGCGCGACTTGCTGGAAACTTCGTTGCGTGCGCGCGATGATGCCGAGCGCGCGGCTTACGATCATGAATCCGCTACCGGTCAACTCAATGCGCTGAAACAAAGCGCCGCGGAGCTTCAGGCCAGGATCGCCGGACTGCGCGAGCAGCGTGATGCCCTGTCGAAAGAGGCCGCCACGCTCCGCGATTCGTTGGCGGGGCTTCGCGCGCGGCATTCGACGCTCACGCAAATCCTGAACGATCGTGCTTACACCGCGGATGCAGTGCAGAAACTTTTTGCCGCCAACGAGCGCGGCGGGGGGCAGAATTTTCGCGCCGTCGGCGTGCTGGCCGATTACGCTGAAGTCGAGGAGCAGCACGAAGCCGCCGTCGAGCAGTACCTGCGCGACGAGCTCGAATACGTCGTCGTCGAAACCTACGACCATGCGCGCGCCGGCGTTTCCATGCTCCGCGATGAGGTGGGTGGCCGAGCAACTTTCTTCGTCGACTCGCTCCGTAACCTGCGTCCTTCCTCGGAATACGAGCCCATCGTGAATTTCCGCGCGGAAGACGGAGTCATCTCGCGGCTCGACAAGCTGGTGGAATTCCGCAATCCGCTTGGTGCGGCGGCAAAACAATTCTTGCCACGGCTGCGCTCTGCGTATTTGACGGACGGCACGGCTGCGGCGGAAAAATTGGCGCGGGAAAACTCGCAATACGCCTTCGTTACGCCCGACGGCACCTGCTACCAGGGCCGCATGGTCACAGGCGGCCGCCCCGACGAAGTGGGTCCGCTGGGCATGAAGCGCGAATTGCGGGCCCTAGACGCGGAATTGATGCGGCTCGAGCATGAAATGAGGGAAAAGCAAGCCGCGCTCGAATCCGCCGCTGCCGAGTTGCGTTCGACGGAGCAGGCGCTCTCGGAAACTAATGAGAAGCAGCGCGAAGCGGAACGCGAAACCATCTCCGCGATGCACCGCCACGGCCAAGTGCAGAGTGAACTTGCCCGCCTCGGGCTGGAACTCACCGTCTGCCAGAATGAGCTCGCACGCATCCGTCGGGACGTGGAAAACGCGCGGCAGCGTGCCGAGCGCGCAAAGAGCCAGCACGCCGCCGCAGCGCTAAGCCGTGCCGAAGCCGATGCCGAAAGCTCGCGGCTTGCGGAGGCACTAGTCCGCCTTCGCGGTTCCATTCAATCGGAACAGAATGAGCTTGCCGCCGGCCGAGCTGAATTCGCCGCGATGAATGAGCGGCTCATGGCCGCCGAAGCACTTGCCACCCGGCTGAACGAGGAGCGCGCCGAGCTCGGACGCCGCGAAGCGGCGCTGCAGCAGCAAGTGACTTCCATCGGCGACGAGACAGCCGCCCTGGTCAAGCAAAGCGAAGAGCTCGCTCTGCAGCTCGAAGGTCTGCGCGGCGAAAAGCTGCGCCTGGAAATCCGCCAGCGGGAACTCGAGCAGGAATGGGAAGCCGCCCGCACGCGCGTCACGCAGATGGAAGATCATCTGCGCATGGGGGAAGTCGACCGGGCCAAGAATGACTCCGACCGTCAGCACCTGCGCGAAACGTGCATGAGCGAGGTAAACGCGCAGCCAGAGGATCTGATCGCCACGGAAGCGGCTTTCATGTCTGGCGAAGAGCTTGCCATCGCCGAAACGAACTACCGCGAGATGAAGGAGCGCATCGAATCGATAGGTCCGGTTAACATGATGGCGCTCGAAGAGTTCAACGAGTGCGAGCAGCGCTTCACGTTTCTGACGCGCGAGCGCGACGATCTGTTGCAGTCGATTGTGGATACCCAGCAGGCTATTGCCGAGCTCGACCTCGCCACCAAGGAAAAGTTTGAGCACGCCTTCCACGCCATCAACAAGAGCTTCTCCGAAGCCTTCCACACCATTTTCGGCGGCGGCATGGCGGAGATGCGCTTGACCGAACCGGACAGCTCCGGCGACGCGGGCATCGACATCGTGGCATCACCTCCGGGCAAGCGCTTGCAAAACGTGCTGCTGCTATCCGGTGGCGAAAAGGCCATGACCGCGCTGGCACTGCTCATCGCCATTTTCCGCTACCAGCCAAGCCCCTTCTGCATCCTTGACGAAGTCGACGCGCCCCTCGATGAGGCCAACGTCGGGCGCTTCACGCGCCTGATCGGCGAGATGAGCGGCCAGACGCAGTTCATCATTGTCACCCACAACCGCAAGACGATGGAAATGGGCAGTGTGCTCTATGGCGTGACGATGCAGGAGCCCGGCGTCTCGAAGCTTGTCAGCGTGCGCTGGGAAGAATCGGAATCGTCCCCGTCAAAGCAGCAGGCCGCGGCCGCCTCCGCAGCGTAAAATCACTCCGTATTTAACAACAAGTAGTGGCGCGCCTGGTCCGGAGCGAAGGAAGGTTGCGCCCCGGCCACTTCTCAATCGAACCCCATGGCATTCTCTGCTAGCTGTATAATTGTTTCTTATGCCCTTTCGCCAAAATCCCTCCCCGCGCGCCTTTGACTTCGCATTGCGCTGCGCTAGAATGCTTCTCACTTAGTGGGGGAACTTTCTCTGTGCCAGCTGCTCCTGCCATGAGAGTTTTGAGGGAAACGCGTTTCGCCGGCCTGGCGCCCGCCGCACGTGGCAAGGTCCGTGACATCTACGATCTCGGCGACAAGCTCCTCATCGTCGCCACCGATCGTCTCTCCGCTTTTGACGTCATCCTTCCCACGCCAATTCCGGACAAGGGCCGCGTCCTGACGCAGCTTTCCCTTTTCTGGTTCACATTGTGGAAGGATGTAATTCCCAACCACGTTTCGAGCGCCATTGAATTTCCCGCTCCCTTCGACAAGTTCAAGGATGACCTCGCAGGCCGCTCCATGGTGGTTCAAAAGACACAGCCGCTGCCGATTGAATGCGTCGTACGCGGTTACGTCTCCGGCTCGGGTTGGAAGGACTATCGCACCACGGGAAGAATCTGTGGCATCCGGCTGCCTGCCGGTTTGCGCGAATCCGACCGGCTGCCAGAGCCCATTTTTACGCCCGCAACGAAAGCCCCCACCGGCCACGACGAAAACATTTCTTTCGAGTACGCTACATCGCTTCTCGGCAAGGAACTTGCCGAGAAAGTCCGCGCCGTCAGCCTGGAACTCTACCTCCGCGCTGCGGCTTATGCCGAGCCGCGCGGCGTTATTCTGGCCGTCACCAAATTCGAGTTCGGCCTCCTCAACAACCAATTGATCTGGATCGACGAAGCCCTCACGCCCGATTCTTCCCGCTTCTGGCCCGCTGCCCAGTACAGCCCTGGCGGTCCTCAGGCATCATTCGACAAACAGTTTGTTCGCGACTATCTCGAGCGAATGCAATGGCCGAAAACCCCGCCCGGTCCGGAACTTCCTCCTGAGGTCGTCGAGGCCACTCGCGCCAAGTACCGGGAAGCCTATCGCATCCTGGCCGGGCGCGAACTGGACTAGCAAGCCGGGCCCTCACACCATAAGTTATCGAGCGGAGCGTGCCACCGTGAAAGATCAATTGGAAGGGCTTGTCAATCAGATGGTGGAGCGCGGGATTCTGTTTGAAGAAGCGGTCGGCGAATTCGAAAAGCGCTTCATCAAGCGCGTCCTGGACCGCGCGAACGGCAACCAGTCCCGCGCGGCCGAAATTCTTGGCATTCACCGCAATACGTTGAGCCGCAAGATCGATGAGTACAAGCTCGATTCGAACGGTCACCGCCGGTATGCGCGTTGACCAATTTCCAGATTGCTTGCGAAAACGAAAACGGCTCCCGGTGTTGGCTGGAGAACCGATTTCTTATGAAACTCCAGAGGAGCTGGAGAAGGTTAGCTTGGTTTTGCAGCTGGCTTTCTCGCTGCTGGCTTCCGCACCGGCTTCTTTGGCGCTGTTTTCTCCTTCGGAATGTCCTCTTCCTTCACTTTGGCCTTTTCCCAGTGCAGGAAAAACGCCGGCTCGGGGTCGTAGGAAGTCAACGTCCCGGTAAAGTGGACGGCGCTGTCCTTTTCCACGCGGGCCGCTTCCGGCTGGCCAACGACTTTCACGCCCATGTTGGGCGTCGTGGCGGCATCGAACTCCGCATCGCTCGTGACGAAAGCGACCTTCAGAACGATGGCGTCCGTACCGGGAACGACTTCGATCACCTTGCCAGGCACCTCGGGAAACTCCAGGCCGCAGGCTGCCAGCCAAGTCAATTTGGCTTTGTCGCCCCCTGCTTTCAGGTCAGCGACCACCGAAGCAATCGTCATGTCCTTCTGGGCCGCAGCGAGGTCCGCAGCACTTGGTAACGAGTAGCTGCCTGGACGCTCTGCCGAGCTTCCGGCGAGTTGCAGGAGCTCATTCAGCTCTGCATCTGTCAGACTGTCGCAAACGGTTCCGCCCNNGATTTGCTTGGACTGAGCTTCTGTTGCGCCCTTCGCCGTTACCGCCCGGGCAAATGCCCAGAAGGCGTCCATCTGCTGCGGGGGTGTCATGGCCTGGTAGGCACGGCCCAGGTTGTAGCTTGTGATCGGGTCATCCGGATTCAACGCCAGCACAGCCTTGAAGGAAGCTACGGCAGCGGGAAAGTCCTTCATCGTCATCGCCGCGCTGTCTGCCGTGTAATTGAAGAGGATGGCTGGCTGCTGTTTCTGCTTCGCGAAGTCCTCGGGAGACATGTTGTCGGGCTTCTTCAATTCGTCAAGAGTTTTCAGTCCGAGCAAAGCCGCTTACCGGGCCTTGGTTGCCAGATCCTTTGCCGCCGGGTCCGTCTCTTTGATGTTCAAGCCCGCATAGGAAAGCGCTCGGGCGTAGAGCGCCTCGTACCGGATTCCCGGCTCCGCCTTGTCACCCAGTGCCACCAGTTTGTCCGCGTACTCGATTACTTTTTGAGGATTCTTGAGTTGCGTGTACGCGCGGTAATAAAGCGGATAGATATAAACGAGGAGATCGGAATTCGGATACTTCGCGACAAAATCATCCGCACACTTGATAACTGCCGCAGGAACTTTCTCTGCGGCACAGGCCTGTTCGGCGTTGTACTCCGCCTGCGTGTACTTTGGCCCCTTGGCCGCTCCCGCGTCTTGACCTGTGGCCGGCGCTTGCGCGAATACCCCCAGCCCGCTCCCTGCAATCAGGAACAGGGTTGCGACCATCCGGGGCCCCGTCAACCTTTGTGTTGCGTTCATTCCCATTTCTCCTCGCTCAAACTGCAAGCCCGAGTTTCTGCTTCCGGTGCACCCCGGAATGCTTCTGCCGGGAATCGCTTTGTTTCGGAAAACCTTGGGATTATAGGGAAAGCCGCACCCTATCCGCAAGACGTTCCCTTTCGTTGACTTAATAACCTGAGGAAATTCTCCATGCACATAGCAGTTTCTCTTTTGATTTCCTCACGGTCACCATGGGATCCAAAATACTGCGGAAAACTCTAGTGATAGGATGAGTGTCGCACAAAAAGAGTGCCCCGTACGAGGAAGAATTCCCATGGCGCGAAAAAATAGAACAAGTGTAGAACCTCGGGAAAACAAACCGATTGCGGGCGGCGTCGCGCTCGTCACCGGCGGGAGCCGCGGTATCGGCCGTGCCATCGCGTACCGGCTGGCCATGCTGGGAGCCTCCGTTTCGGTTTGTGGCCGGGATCACGCCACGCTCGAGGAATCAACACGAGGGATGGCAAGCATCGGCGTGCCCGTGCATACCCAGATAGCCGACGTCACAAAACCAGCCGAGGTTACCGATCTAACAACGCTGGCATCGGTCTATTCGGCCCGGCCCACGAAAAAACCGAGGCCGATTGGGATCGCGTGCTGGACACCAATCTTAAGAGCGTCTTCCTGCTCTCTCGCGCTGTGGTGCCTTCCATGATCCGCCGTGGCTTGGGCGACATCATCAACATCAGTTCGCTGGCCGGCAAAAGCACCTTCGCTGGCGGCGGCATCTATTGCGCCTCCAAATGGGGTGTCGTCGGTCTTTCCGGCTGCATGGCGGAAGATCTCCGGGAACGCGGTATCCGCGTTAGTGTGATCTGCCCGGGCAGCGTCGCCACGGAATTCTCCGGCCGCGGCCCAAAGGACTCGTCGAAAGTGTTGAGCCCCGAAGATGTTGCCCACGCCGTGGAAGCCATTGTCACGCAAGGCCCGCGGAGTTTCCTGAGCGAGATTCACCTTCGGCCGCTGCGGAAACCATAACCCGACCGACGGGCCTGCCACGGGGCGTGATTTTTTCCTCTTGACATTAGTCGTTATAACGACTATATTTCTGGGTGTGCGCTTGGGGTCCAAATTCTCCAGTCCTCCCCTCTCCCCTGAGAATCGTATCTTCGTGGCACTCTTAGAAACTGCCGACACCCTCGGCCAACAAGCAGAACGGCTCTTGAAAGCCGCGGGGCTTACCGGCGCGCAATACAACGTCCTTCGCATTCTTCGCGGAGCCGAACCCAAGGGCCTGGCTTGCCGTGCCATCGGAGACCGCATGATCTCTCACGACCCGGACATGACCCGCCTCCTCGACCGCATGGAAAAGCGCGGCCTGATCACCCGGGAGCGCCAGTCCGACGATCGCCGCGTGGTAAAGGCGCGCATCACCGCGCAAGGACTCAGCCTTCTAAAAACCCTCGACCAGCCGGTTTACGATCTTCACAAGCGCCAGTTCCGGCGAATGTCTGCCGCGCGCCTTAAGATTCTTTCTGATCTGCTGGAAGAAGTCCGCGGCCGCAAGCCTCGGTAGCAGACCTCGGGGCGACTTTCGAATATCCAATCAAAACGAAGAGGAGAAGAACATGGGCAACTATCTATCTCGAATCGCAATAGCCGCCGGGCTCCCGGCCGTTCTGTCGCTGACTGCCGGTGCGGCCACGTCCGAGTGGAAGATTGATCCGCAGCATTCGTCCGCGCAGTTTTCGGTTCGTCATATGGCCA
>QHZC01000193.1:0-1351 GCA_003224515.1 Acidobacteriota bacterium | reverse complement strand
ATCCAAGAAAGTAGAACAGATCGCTCCCGGAAAGCTCAAAGTCACCGGCGATCTCACCATTCGCGGCACCACCAAGGAAGTTGTGCTCGACGTTGAAGGGCCGACCGCTCCCGTGAAAGATCCCTGGGGCAATCAACGGGTCGCGGCAAGCGCCTGGTCAAAAATCAATCGCCAAGACTTCGGCGTGAAGTGGAACGCCACCTTGGACAACGGTGGTGTGGTCGTCGGTGATGATGTCAATATCACCGTCGATGCAGAAATGATTAAGCAAGCGCCAGGGAAATCCGGCAACTGACAATCAACCTGTCAGCAGGGTTGGGAAAGGAGCGGACAGTATGTATGCACCGCCCGCTCCTCCCGAATCATCAAACAGGAGATGGCAAGCGGAAGGGATCGAGTTCATGCAGAAACCGGCTCCAAGCGATTTTCCAGTCCACGAACTGATTCGCCGACGTTGGAGCCCGCGCGCTTTCGCCGACAAGCCTGTGCCACAAGACGTTCTACGCAGCATCTTCGAGGCGGCCCGCTGGGCGCCTTCCAGCAATAACGAACAGCCCTGGGCATATATAGTGGCGACGAGAGACGACAAGGATAGTTTTGAGAAAATGCTGAGCGTTCTCGTGGAATTCAATGCCAAGTGGGCCAGGAGCGCTTCCGTTCTGGCGATCGCCGTCGCGAAACTGATTTTCGCGAAGAACCACGCCCCCAACCGCAATGCTCTATACGACACTGGCGCAGCAACGGCCCTGCTCTCCTTGGAAGCCACCGCGCACGAGTTGGCCGTCCATCAGATGGCCGGATTTGATCCGGAAAAAGCGCGCCAGGTGTTTGGGATTCCCGCCGCATGGGAACCGATCGCCACACTCGCCATCGGTTACCCGGGCGATCCGGCTTCCTTGCCTCCGCCTTTGAAAGATCGTGAGATGGCGCCCCGGACACGCAAGCCGATTGCCGAATTTGTTATGGTCGGTCATTGGGGGCATACTGCTTCTTTCGCAACAAAATAACTGGAGATCGCTGACCCCGCCCTAAATGCACCGCACGCTCGAATTTTTGCTCCACCATGGATACGCATTGTTGCTCGGATGGGTTTTCGCCGAGCAGGTGGGGCTGCCGGTTCCTTCGATGCCGTTGTTGCTCGCGGCGGGCGCGCTCGCGGGTACCGGTCACCTTAGCTTTTTCGCTTCGCTGTTTTACGTTATTCTCGCGGCCGTGACTGCGGATTCCATCTGGTATCAGCTTGGTCGCCGCGAAGGCATCAAGATCCTTAAGCTTCTTTGCAAGATTTCGCTTGAGCCGGATTCCTGCGTTCGCCGCACCGAAGGGGTTTTTTCGAAGCAGGGTGCGCGCT
>QHZC01000718.1 GCA_003224515.1 Acidobacteriota bacterium | reverse complement strand
GGGAAATGGAAGCTTTGTGGCGAGGCCCACTTCCTCGTGAATTTGAGCTCTGGGCGAGGTGATAAACCGGTGTCATGACTGCTGGGCTGCTCCCATCCTTGGTTGCCGGTCTTGTTAAAAAATGAACGCCCGCAAAGCCCGGTAGCGCAAAGTCCGCTCGCGCATCGCGATCTGTTTTGAAGGATGAGGACCGTGGAGGCATCTCACTTATGAGCGACAGGCGAATGTTTCTCAAGCAGGCGGGCGCTATAGCGGCGGTGTCGTGCTCCGGGATTGCACTTGCTGACCCGCAAGCGACTCGCGGAACAACGGATGTTTCACCGGCGCGGGTCACCGCGGCGGCGGCCGAAACAAATGGAATCGTTCTTGAGAACAAAGAATTTCTGCTGGTGATTGGAGGGAATGGGCAGCCAAAAAGTCTCGTCCACAAGCCGAGCGGCCAAGAATGCCTTCTGGTGGGCATGGATGTTCCAATGTTCACAGCCACGCAAAGCCGGCCGTATGACAATGAGTTGCAATTGGCTTATCCCGCCAAGGTCACGAGTTTCCCGGCCGAAACAGTGCGGCGCGACGGCGACAGGTTAGTTGTGACCTTTGCGCACGTGGGATTCGAAGCTACCATCGGTCTGAAAATCACCGACAGTTACATCGGCTTTACGCTCGAGAAGCTGGAGTATAAGGCGAATGCCAGCCTCCGGCCAAAGCGGAAGGATCCTGTCGAAGAGACGCTGTTCGTTCAGCTCCCCGTGCGCGCCCGGAAGAACCTTGGAGACTGGCTTAACGTAACCTGGGACGAAGCTATCGCGGTCAACCTTTTGGCTACCGATCCCTACGCGCGAGTTGATTGCAAGCCGTGCGCCGGTGCCTATCTTTTTCAAGCTGGAACAGCGGAGGAGGTCCAAACAGAGGGAGTGGGGGCGGCCCTCATCGTGACCGCCACGAAGAATCTGTTGGACCGGGTTGCGGCCGTGGAGGAGGATTACGACCTTCCGCGGGGTGTCGAGAGTCGCAGACGCAGCGAATATCGATACTCGTACTACGAAATGGGCGAAACCACGCCGCAAAACATTGACGAGCATATCCGCTATGCCCGGATGGGCGGTTTCCGGTTGATGCAAATGCATTACATGTCGTTCGCAGAGACCGTTGGCCACTTTGAATGGCGCCGGACCTATCCAAACGGCATGCCCGACCTGCAGGCGGTGGTGCGCAAGATCAGCAGCGCGGGCATCATCCCCGGCATCCATATCCACTACAACAAGTGCCATAAGAGCGACGCCTACATGACCCCCAAGCCTGACCCGCGCTTGAACTTGAGCCAGACATTTACCTTAGCCGAGCCTCTGAATTCAACCGCCACCACGATCATCGTCGAAGAAAACCCGAAGCTTTGCACCACAGATGAAGACCGCCGCATTCTGAAACTTCAGCATGAGTTGGTCATCTACGAGAAGTTCTCATCGACTCCTCCGTACAATTTTCTTAATTGCACCCGCGGTGCCTTCAACACAACTCCGGGGTCGTATGAGGAGGGGACTCGGGTGGGATTGTTGGACGTGGATACGTGGCCGATTTTTGTGCGCTTTACGCAGAATACGAGCATCCAGGAGGAGGTAGCCGATCGCCTCGGAAAGATCTACCGACAGGCCGGCTTCAAGTTCACCTATTTCGACGGCGCCGAGGATGTGCCCCCGCCTTTCTGGTTCACCGTTTCCCGAGCGCAATGGCTGGTCTTGAAACAGCTGGAGCCGAAACCTCTTTTTGCCGAGGGCGCCTGCAAATCACATTTCAGCTGGCATATCCTGACGCGCGGGAATGCATTCGATGTCTTTAAGCCGGAGGTCATGAAGGCATGCATCCGTGCGTATCCCGCCGCTGAGGCACAGCGAGTTGCCAGAGATTTTACCAGCATTAACTTTGGCTGGATCGGCTATTGGGCACCGATAAAGGATACGAGCGGCACGCAGCCGGACATGATCGAGTATACAACCAGCCGCGCCGCGGCTTGGGACTGCCCTGTGAGTCTCGAGGGCGATTTGGATCAGATGAAATTGCACCCGCGCACGGGAGACAATCTTGAAGTGGTGAAGCGCTGGGAAGACGTGCGCGCGAGTAACTGGCTGACCTCTGCCCAAAAGGAATTGCTCCGCGATTTAGAACAAGAACATATCCTATTGATTGATGACACCGGTCATTTCGAATTAGTTCCGTATTCCCAGATTGAAAAAGTGGCTGGAGCGGACCAGCCTGCACGTGCGTTTGTTTTTGAGCGGGCAGCGAAGATCTGGGTTGTGTTCTGGCATACTTCGGGCTCTGCGACGCTTTACGTCGACGTCCCGCCGCGCCAAGTCCGGCTGATGAAGGAGCTGGGAAAAGAAATCCCCGTAAAGCCGAGTAAGAACGGAATCCAGTTGCCGCTAAATGACCGTCATTACATCGAGTTTACGGATCTGGGCGTAAATGACGTGAATCGTGCTTTCCAAAATTCTAGGATTCTCCGATAGGTCATTGGCTTAAAGCTTCACCTGACGCGGCCTAACGTGAATTCAGTTCGGGAGAGTTTGATGCCTTTTGATGTGAAGCGATTTCGCGGAATCTTCCCTGCAGCCCTCACCATGTTCGATGAGAAGAACAATCTCGATGAGGAAGCCACCGCACGCCACTGGGATTGGCTTATCACCCACCAGGGGGTCGACGGGTTGGTGATCGCGGGAACCAGCGGCGAGTTTATTGCGCTTGAAGGGGAGGAACGTACCCGGCTGTTTCGATTGGCTCGCGACGTTGTCCGCAAGCGTGTGCCGGTCATTTATGGCTCGGGTCATTACAGCACTAAATTGACTATTCAACTCTCCGAAGAAGCACAGAGGTGCGGGGCCGATGCGCTGATCATAATCCTGCCTTATTTCCAAAAGCCTCCCAAAGCCGCTGTTATCGAGCACTACCGCCGAGTGCGGCAGGCCATCAACTTGCCGATTATGCTGTACAACAATCCCCAAAACTCGGCCTGCGTGGAACTCAATCCGCCTGAAATTGCCCGCTTGGCGGACGAGGATGTATTACACATGGTTAAGTCCACGTTTGGCACGGTGGAACCCGTACACGATTTGTATTACTTGGTGGGCGACAGAATGGCGATCTTTTACGGTTCCTTTCTTGCTGCATTGGAAGGTCTCGCGGCTGGAGCTCACGGGTGGATTAGCGGTGTCTTAAATGTAGTTGGTAAGGCCGCGAAGGCCATGTACCAGGCGGTTGTGGTTCACAACGATGTGAGAAAAGGCCTGCTCATCTGGCACAAGATTCTGCCGATCGTCCATTTGTATACCTACCAGCAGATTGGCCCGGTGAGCGACTTGGCTATTTACCGCTCCATGCTCAAACTGTGGGGACTACCAGGCGGGTATTGCAGAGACCCATTTTTCCCTCTTGACGAGAAGCAGGAGAAAGTGTTGCACGATTTGCTGCATCAATGCGGGTGGATAGACCCAGATCATATACTGGATAATCTTGAACCGATGAACTCGTTCTGCCGAAAAGGCAAAGTTGAGCCAACTGCAAGATGAATGCCATCTCACAACTGAGATGACGAAACATTATGATTCGAAGAGGCCAACGGCGGTGAGAGTAGCAATGATTGGGCATGGATTTGTGGGCACGGTCCACGCCAGCCAATTGGCCGCCGAGCCGTGGGTTGAATTGGTAGCTGTGTTCGGCACGGAACTTGAAAAAGCGGCGCAATTCGCCTCGGCCTACGGCATTGAGAATATAAGCAAGAGCCTCAAAGAAGCGGTTTCACTCGCCGAGGCGGCGATTGTCTGCTCGCCTACCTCTGTCCACTACCAGCAGGCCCACGAATGCCTGGAACTCGGTGTTCACACACTCGCGGAAATGCCGCCTTGTGGGACGTTTAAAGAGGCAAAAGCATTGGGTGACTTGGCCAAAAAGAAGGGCATCCGCGTGCAGTGCGCGCACACGTGTCGATATGTGCTGCCTTACATCCGCGTCGGTGACAGCATTCGATCCGGCGAACTGGGCGCCGTACAGCAAGTGACTTTTGTTCGCCATCATAAGCTCAAGGAGCGCGCTTGGACGGATGACGCGTTACTTCATCATTCTGCGCATCCGATTGATCTCACCCTCGATTGGTTTGGAGGGGTCACGGCGATTGGCTGTGTGGCTTTGCCACAAGCCCGCGGCGCCCAGACCGTATCGCTTTTGGGCAAGTTGCCTGCAGGGGCACCAGTCACAATTTCGATTACTTTTGCTTCCCGGCTTCCTCACCTCCGCATGCAAATCGTGGGAGACCGACATACTGTGGAGACAGATGGTTTCAGTTATGTCCGATCAGACCTGGACCGTCTGAATCTCAGCATCCCCGAACTCCATTCGTATGAAAAAGCCATTCACGACCAGGACGTGGAATTTCTGCGCTCTTGCCAAGGTGAAAAGACAGGCGTCAATTGGCAGGAAGCTGTGAAATTGATCGAGACCGTGAACCGCTTTCAGGATTCAGAGACGAAATAGCCGTGCGGCAACTTTGTGCCCACGGTCGGCAACTTCGAATGGAGCCGAACCCGAAAAGCGAGTCTGAAAATTTCCGCGGTTCGTCGGGCATTCCACTTCACCTTTAGTTTTCGGACACCCAGTTTTACGGCGAGGGCCAACATGTTAAGAGTCGGATTCATCGGCACCGGTATCATGGGACAACCCATGGCGATCAACCTTCTTAAAGCCGGGTTTCCTCTGATGGTTTTCAATCGAACAAAATCCAGATGCGAACCCCTGGTGGCACTCGGGGCGGCCGTTGGCAGATCTGCCCGAGAACTCGCCGAACAAAGCGATGTTGTGATTGCCATCGTCTCCGATACTTCCGACGTAGAACAGGTCCTTTTCTCCGAAGGGGGCGTGTGGCACGGGGTGAGACAGGGCATGACGTTTATTGATATGAGCACAATCTCTCCAAGGGCGACGGTGCAGTTCTCGAAAAGGCTTCTTGAGAAGGGATGTGAAATGCTCGATGCGCCTGTGAGCGGAGGTGAAAGGGGCGCCCGCGAGAAAACACTCGGAATAATGGTGGGGGGCAAGCGTGATGTGTTTGATCGGTGTTTGACTCTCTTTCAAGCAATGGGGAAGACCATCACTTACGCCGGCCCGAGCGGGAACGGTCAGAAGACAAAGCTTGTGAATCAGGTCGTGGCAGCCATCAACCTCCTAGCCGTGGTGGAAGGGTTGCGCTTGGTTCGCGCCGCGGGCCTCGATGCTGAACCCACAGTGCGCGCGATTTCGAGCGGTGCGGCTTCCTCTTGGATGCTAACGAACCTGGCGCCGAAGATTCTCAATAATGATTTTGCCCCCGGTTTCAGCATTCGGCTCCAGAGCAAAGACCTGAATCTCGTGACGCAATTCATAGCTGACGTGGGTGGACAATTTCCCGGCGCCCAACTGGTTTCTTCGCTTTTTGCCGAAGCCTTGCGCCGCGGATTCGGGGAGGCCGGCAATCAAGGTTTGATTAATCTGTGGAACGAGGCTGGAGGCCAAGAGCCACCAATGGCAAGCGGTAAAGTCTGACCTATTTTCGATGATGCACGGGAGCCGTGAGGGCTCGAGTTTCGGCGTGAACACGATTCTAGCAGCTAGTGTTCAAGTCTCTGCAAAGCCAACATCAATCAATGTCGCACCATCCCCGGGATTGCTCCTGGTGATCTTGGGCCCGAGTGGCCCCTATCTGGCCAGTCCTGGACCAGCACTTCGTGAATTG
>QHZC01000717.1 GCA_003224515.1 Acidobacteriota bacterium | reverse complement strand
CTCGTGATATCGAGCTGGGCACATTTAATCCTGACCATGCGGACGGTGGAGCACGCATGCATTTCTTTTGCGCAGATGCTGCGGGCCATGCAGTCGTAGAAGTAAAGCTTCGAGGTGATGCATGCAGAGCACTAGGCGAAATGCAGTCGGTCGCGCTCCGCATCCCACTTCAAGCAGCTGGTGTGGATGAGTTCGTAAACCAATTACGGGGAATTAGGAAGACGCTTGGGGCGAGCGCCCATTTGCCGCAAGCAGCATCGTAGGTACTGCATACATTGCCTCTGAGTGGCGTGAGCGTACTGGTGAATGTTTGATTTTACTAGAGAAGCACCACTGACCAAAAGAGAGCTGCTCACATGTACCGAATAGTTTTGGCTTGCAAGGGTGTTCCCCCACACGCTGGCGCAGCCGGTGCGCGTGATATTTCCAAGGAGTTCACGCACAGGCCTTGGCATGCAAACGTAACGTGCGTCTGGGACGGCTCCCAACTCATTCTGCAAGCAGAGAATGATTCCGACTCGAACGGGCTCGCACTCGTTGACGAGTTCTCTGACGCTATTTCAGCGTGCATCCAAGGCGGTTTCGACGGAAACATAGAAATCCTTTCGATTCAGGAGTCCACGTCTGATTACCGTAGAAGTGGTTCGTGAACATCCAGACCCTAAGAGATTCAGATGAAGTCGACCAAAGCCCGCCGGAAAGATGCCTCCAGCCGGACTACGAGTTTCGGGTCTAGCATATTCGCGATGTTACGTCGGTTGCCATCCGTGCCGCTAAGTTTTTACTTTTGAGCCGACGTTTCCGTAAAAGTGTGGGCGAATTTTCCACCATCGAATGTTTCAAATGACTTTCGAAAAACGAGGGAACAATCAGGGAACATTAACCGTTCCGGACCGTTCCATAGACTCACTTTGTGCTCCCTGTAGTTCCTCGTAAGTTCTTGAAATTCCATGAGTGGTTACATTCGACTCCCACACGCTTCCGCCATAACTTTATTTTTTTCAAAGGCTTGGCGGATTCGCAGGGCAGCAAAAGGCAGCAATAAGAGATTTTGGCCCCGGTTCTTGTGCTAATTCAGCCAGCGGCACGGACGGTAACCGAGTTTCTCAATCTCGACGTGCAAAGTCGGCAAGCGGACCGGATGGGCAATTCTACTCGCGTGTTCGATTTGTGCCTTCTTATCATCTCCGTAGCCATCTTCATCTCGCTTGGTACGTGGAAATGCAAGACTGCTTGGAACCACTGTTGCGCTGCGATGGAAAAGATTCTTAACGGTGAGCCTTCCATCGTGAAATCGATCACGTCAGGAATGCCAGTGCTGTCAGAGAGTCCTAAGAGGCTAAACTAGTCGTGACCGCGTTGCTTGAAGTCATACCGACGTGTCTAAGGGCAAGGAATTTCCGGGGTAATTGGTCGGAAACGCGGGACGATCCTTTTTTGGCCCAAAGTTCTAGGATGGAACGACGTCCCGCTCAAGCAGATTCTCGTAGTGCTGCCGTATTCGTCAATGGGAATTTCTACTTTGGCGCGGACGGTCTGGCGGGCGAGCTCGGACACACGACGATTGACGAACGAGGAGAGATGTGCTCGTGCGGGAACCGCGGCTGTCTGGAGGTTTATGCCTCGGGGTGGGCGATCATCACTAGCGTGCGCAGGGCCCTACTCCAGGGCGTTACGTCCAGCCTCTTGGAGACTCGCACCGAGCATCTTTCCGTTGAGGCCATCGTAGATGCGGCACGCAAAGGAGACAGGCTGTCGCAGACGGTGCTATCGGAAGCGGGGACTCATCTTGGGACCGCTGGCTAACTTCGTCAACCTGTTCAATCCGCAATCGATCATTCTTGGTGGAGCGGTTCCACAGGTCACCAAGACGTTCTTTCTCAAGTCATTGTCCCAAGCCCTGAGGTATCGTGCTTTTCATCGATCGGTCAGTAATCTTAAGCTCTTGGTCTCCCATCGGGTGGGCCAGCCTGGCGCGGTTGGCGTAGCCCTCGTGGTTGCTGAACAGTTATCTAGACAATTCTGTACTTCGAACTATTCCGACTGAAAGAGTCTGGGAGCTTCGTTCGAAGGATTGCCTCTGGTTTGAGTCCTGTGTCGCTCTTTACGCTCCTCACAACTCATTATTGTGCCGGGCTAGCTTAGAAGCTCAACCTTAGCCCCAGTTGGATCACCCTGGGCGTCCCGTTTAGGGAACCATCACCAAGGCCGGGGTTATCAAATTGCAGCGACAAATATTGCCCAAAGTTGACCTTGTTTGTTACGTTGTAGGCTTCACAGCGAAACTGCAATCGAACCTGCTCGCGAATCGCAAAATCCTTACTCAAGCTTGTGTCTAGCGTCCAGTAACCCGGACCTCGCAGATAATTGAACCCTGTGGACAGCGTCCGGAGATGGTTCGAACCGGGCTGGATATCCGGGTTCGTGTCGAATGGCGCGAGGCTGAACCAGCCCCCGTCCCAGGTGCGCTGGCTTTCTGGCAAAATGGCATCGCGCATCGTTTTGCCAGGCAGCAAGACCATGTCTCCAATGTAGACCACTAATCCGCGCTGCGCCTTGAAAACCGAGCCAATTTGCCATCCTCCCAGAGCGTGATTGACGACTCCGTGCCAAGAACTTCCCCAGTGCCGGCCCCTTCCGAACGGAAAATCGTAAATACCACCTAGCGTAAAAGTGTGACCAGGATCTTGGTCGTCGATGACATGTTCCGGATGTGCATCGGTCGGATTCAAGAAATTGGTGGCCCTCATGTTCTTAGACCATGTGTAATTAGCTAAAAAGGTGAAACCGCCACCCATGCGCCGTTCTGTGCGTGCCTGCAATGAGTGGTACCAGGACATTCCCGTCGTTCCAATCGCATGAATGCTGTGAAATTGGGGATAAGGTACCAGCAAATTCATGCGCGGGACTTCCGGACCATACATATCCGTCCCAGAAAATTCGGGGAGACCAGCAAAGGGGTTAGCCACCGGTGCGTTTAGGAAATCCAGGTTGGCTTGATCAAACGTCGGCGAAGTCGATAAGTATTG
>QHZC01000189.1:16548-20077 GCA_003224515.1 Acidobacteriota bacterium | reverse complement strand
ATTGTTCTTTTGTTCACAATCTCAATCGGCACGCCCGCCTGCTCCAGTTTCGCAATCACCGCCCCCAAATGCCCTGGCGCGCAATGCGAAATCGTCAGTTCCCCGCCGGTAATCGCTCCTGCTACCAGAAACGTTCCCGCCTCAATTCTGTCTGGAATCACGGAATGTTCCGTCCCGTGAAGTCTGTCTACGCCGCGAATCCGCAGCGTCGCAGTTCCGTCGCCCTCGATCTGCGCCCCCATCTTCCGCAGCATCTTCACCAGGTCCGTCACTTCCGGCTCGCGCGCCGCATTCTCCAGCACGGTTTCGCCGTCCGCCAGCACTGCTGCCATCAAAGTATTTTCCGTCCCCGTCACGGTAATTTTCTCAAACACGATGTGCGCGCCCTTCAACCGCCCCTCTGGTGCGCGCGCCTCGATGTAACCGTGCGACGTGCCAATCTCCGCGCCCATTTGCTCCAACGCTTTCAAATGCAAATCCACCGGCCGCGCCCCGATCGCGCATCCTCCTGGCAGCGAAACTCGCGCGACCCCGACCCGCGCCATCAGCGGCCCCAGCGTCAGGACCGACGCCCGCATTGTCTTCACCAGTTCATACGGCGCCTCCGCGTGGTTCAACTTCGGCGCCTCGATCACATAATCGCTTGCCGGCATTTCGGTGATCGAAACCTTCGCGTCCATGAACGCCAGCAGCTTGCTCATGGTGATCAGGTCACGCACTTTCGGTATATTGTGCAGCGTCACTTTCTCGGCCGTCAGCAAAGCTGCCGCCATCACCGGTAGCGCGGAATTCTTCGCCCCGCTGATCGCCACCGTGCCGCGCAGCGCCTTCCCGCCCTTGATCCGAAATTTATCCATTCGCTCTTTCTGTGTAGCGGTGGCCTTCCGAAGCCGGCGCTTTGGACTACGGCAGCCCTGCCGCCACTTTCTCGCAGCGACTCTTCCTTAGCGATACGCGTTCACCAGATTACGGACTCCAAAACACAAAAGCAGGAAACCCAGGGGCACCTACACCGCGCGCGCAGCCCAAACTGGAAGAGGTTTTTTCCACGGATTCCACTGGTTGAAAAAAGTGCCTTTCGAGTCAGACCATGTCGAATCAGTACAAACAACCCGCCGAAACCAGAAGAACCCCTGACCAGAGTGCCTCGTCATTCGTCGGCATTTCATTTCCCCAGCGCTTTCCGCAAATCGCCCTCCGCCCTCGCAATCAATCTTCTGGCAGACCTCGCGTCCACTGTTCGCTTCAACATCACCAGCGCCACTCGCATATTGTGTCCCGCCGCCCGCAGAGCGTGGTTCGCTGCGGACACACTCTTCCCGCTCGCCTCCGCCAGGATCCGCAGCGCCCGCTCCCCAAGCTTCTCATTCGTCAGCATCATGTCGATCATCAAGTTCTCATAAACATGTCCCAGCCGCGCCATCACTGCCGTACTCAGCATGTTCAGCACCATCTTTTGCGACGTCCCGGCCTTCAGCCGCGTCGACCCCGTCAGCACTTCGGGCCCCACCTCAGGCGCAATCACGAATTTTGCCAGCCGTCCCACGGGCATGCGCAGGTTTGACGTCACTGCCACCGTGGTCGCTCGGCGTCTCCGCGCATACTTCAGCGCCCCCAGCACGTACGGGGTTGTCCCGCTCGCCGCAATGCCCACCACCACGTCGTTCCGCGTCAATTTCTTCGCTCGCAAATCCCGCTCCCCGTTCTGCTGCGAATCCTCCGCCCCTTCCACCGCCTTCGAAATCGCACGCCGCCCGCCCGCAATCAACGCCTGCACCAGCCTTGGCGAAGTCCCAAATGTCGGCGCACATTCCGCCGCATCCAGCACTCCCATCCGTCCGCTCGATCCCGCCCCTACATAAATCAACCGCCCGCCCTTTCGAATCCTGCCCACAATCGCATCCACGGTCCGCGCAATCGCCGCCCCCTCTCGCCCTACCGCGATCGCCACCTTGCGGTCCTCGCGATTCATCAACCGCACTATCTCCCGCGCCGTCATGCGGTCCAGATTTCTCGAAGCCGCATTCCTCTTTTCAGTGAGTCGTTGTTCCGTGAGCAGGCGCTCCGCGCGCCTGGGTTTCTTAGGCTGGGAAGTCATCTCCGCATTATATCCGCGCCGCCAAGAGCCTCGTGTGCTCCCCGCCAAAAGAACGCCTCGTTTGCCTCGTTAGTTAACGCGAAGGACAGCAACTCCCCATCAATCAATTTTCTTCCGTGGGATTCAGCTATGCTAAAAATAGTTAGCCCTAACAATTCATCGACGCAGAATGACAGAAATCAACCGAATGGACATTCTCAAGAAACTATTCGAACAGCATTTCCACACACCGCCTGAGCGCATCGTGCCGCTTCAGGGCGACCTCGGCGGTTCGGGGCGCAAAATCATCAGGCTCGCGAACGAAAAAGACCGCGCCATCGGCATTCTCTACGGCATCCGCGAAGAAAACATAGCCTTCCTCGAATTCTCCAAGCATTTTCGCCGCCATGGCCTTCCTGTGCCGGAAATTTACGCCGAAGATTTGAGCCACGGCGCGTATCTCGAAGAAGACCTCGGCGACACCACGCTTTTCGAATTCCTTTCCAAAAACCGCACCGGCGAAAGCATTGCCCCCCGGGTCGTCGACGCCTATCGCAAAGTCGTTGCCGTGCTCCCGCGCTTTCAGGTCGAAGCCAGCCGTGATCTCAATTACAAAGTCTGCTATCCCATAGCCAGCTTCGACCGTCAATCCATCGCCTGGGATCTGAACTATTTCAAATATTATTTCCTTCGCCTCGCCGGCGTCCCTTTCAATGAACAGGCCCTCGAAGACGATTTCAGCCGCTTGACGGAACTCCTGCTGAGCGTCCCGCGCGATTACTTTCTCTACCGCGACTTTCAGTCTCGCAACATTATGCTGCGCAACGGCGATCCCTTTTTTGTGGATTACCAAGGCGGCCGCAAGGGCGCTCTGCAATATGACATCGCCTCACTCTTGTACGATGCCAAAGCCGACCTGCCGCCCGAGCTTCGCCAGCAGCTTCTCGATCATTATCTCGATACTCTCGCTGGTTTCATCAAGCTGGACCGCGCAGCATTCATGCATCATTTTTACGCCTACGTTTATATCCGCATCCTGCAAGCGCTCGGCGCCTACGGTTTTCGCGGTTTCTACGAACGCAAAGCTCATTTTCTACAAAGCGTCCCCTACGCCTTGAAAAACCTGCGCTGGCTCCTTCACCATGTCAGGCTGCCCGTCCCCCTCCCAGCGTTGATGGATGCGTTCAAAGGCATGCTGGCCTCGGAGAAGTTGCAAGGCCTGGCCACTGACGCGGACAATCTCGTCGTGCGGATTTTCAGTTTTTCCTTTCATCACGGCTTGCCAAAGGACGAGAGTGGCAATGGCGGCGGATTTATCTTCGATGGCCGCAGTCTCCCGAATCCCGGCCGCGAAGAGCGCTTCAAGACTCTCACCGGCAAAGACTCTCCGGTCATCGACTATCTCAATCAGCAGGAAAGCGTGCACCAGTTTCTAGCCAGCGTTTACTCCCT
>QHZC01000189.1:5613-16393 GCA_003224515.1 Acidobacteriota bacterium | reverse complement strand
ATGAAAGCCCCCCCATGAAAGCCATGATCTTGGCCGCCGGCCTCGGCACGCGCCTTCGCCCGCTCACTGACGCTCGCCCCAAGGCCCTCGTCGAACTGGCCGGTCGCACGCTGCTCGAAATCACCCTCTCCCGTCTGCGCGCCTTCGGCGTCAGCGAAGTGATCGTCAACGTCCATCACTTCGTCGACATGGTCATTGACTATCTGAAATCCAATAACAACTTTGGTATGCGCATCGAAATCTCGCGCGAAGACGTTTTACTCGACACAGGCGGCGGCCTGAAAAGGGCCGCCTGGTTTTTCCTCGAAGATTCCGCTCGCCGCGATTCCAGCCAAGATGAGCCCTTTCTTCTCCACAACGTCGACGTCATCAGCAACATCGACCTCCGCCGCATGCTCCAGTTCCACACGGAAAATCACGCCATGGCCACCCTGGCCGTGCAATCCCGCGAAACCTCCCGCTACCTCCTCTTCGACGACCACCAGCTCTGCGGCCGCCGCACCGGCCGCGATGGCACGCCCGAGTGGGTTCGAGGCCATCTCCCCGATAGTCTTCGTGGGGGCACGGTTTCAGCCGTGCCAAATAAGATAGGGAATTCGGAGGCTTTAGCCCCTGCGGTCCCGCTCCAAGCCCTTGCCTTCACCGGCATCCACACAATGTCTCCCCGCCTCCTCCCCATGCTCACCGAAGAAGGCGTCTTCTCCATCATCCCCTCCTACCTCCGCCTCGCCGACCAAGGCGAAAAAATCCTAGCCTTTCGCGCCGACGACTACTATTGGCGCGACCTCGGCCGCCCCGCCGACCTTGCCCAAGCCGCCCGCGATTTGCAGCAAAACGTTCTTCTGTAACACGCTCGCTGTATCCATGACTCCCCCTCTTTGGTCTCATGTCCGGCATTTAGTTTCATTGTCCTGTTTGGTTGCAATTTGCCCTCGACCCGCATGCAGGAACGAGTTGCAGAACACTATATTCCTGGCCGGGTTCTGTGGGGTTCGGGGAGGTGTTTCTAAATACCGTCATCAAGAAGGGCCAGGGCCAGTTTCCCATAAAAGATCCGGAACTATGAGGACATCGTACTCGCACACCTTGCGCGAGTGCTGTGAGACGATCTGTGCGCCAGGCTCGTGCCCTCACTCCTCACCGGCGTGTTGGCGAAACAGTTTGATCGTGCAAATCCCGCAATTCCTGAATCAATTCTTTCCTGCGTCTTACCAGATCCTTGAAACTAAGAACTGAAAACTGTTGGCCATTGCGCGCTTGGTTCCGTACCGCTAGCATATGAATCCGATCGGAGCTCTCACGATGAAATCTGTCAAATCCATTTTCATGATCGCAGCGCTGATCGCGGCCGTCTTGTTCAGAAGTGCCGCGGGAGCACAAACGCCGCGCTGGCCCGAGCAGAAGGCCAATGCCTGGTACGCGCAACAGCCATGGCTGGTCGGAAGCAATTATGTTCCCAAGTCCGCCATAAACCAGTTGGAGATGTGGCAGGAGCCGACGTTCAATCCCGAGGAGATCGACAAGGAATTAACCTGGGCCGAAGGGATGGGCATGAACACCATGCGCGTCTTTCTTCACGATCTGCTTTGGCAGCAGGATGGCGCTGGTTTTCAGAAGCGCATCGACCGGTTCTTGGCAATCGCCTCGCGGCACCACATCCGTCCGATGTTTGTGCTCTTCGATTCATGCTGGGACCCGTTGCCGCATCTGGGCCCGCAGCATCCACCAATTCCTGGCGTCCACAATTCAGGCTGGGTGCAGAGTCCCGGTGCGGCGGCGCTGGCAGACGCCAATCAATACCCCCGGCTGAAGGCGTACATAGTAGGCGTGGTGGGAGCCTTCGCCAAGGACGATCGCATCCTTACCTGGGACGTATGGAACGAGCCCGGCGCCGATAACCTCGGAAGCTATCCGAAACAGGAACTGAGAGACAAGACCGCCCGTGTGACGGCCCTTTTGCCGCAAGTGTTCGCCTGGGCGCGAGAAGCCAATCCCACGCAGCCCCTTACCAGCGGAGTCTGGGCCGTCGACACCTCGCCGGACGGAGCAAACCTGGGTGAACTCCAGCAGATTCAACTCCGCGAGTCGGACGTCATCACCTTTCATAACTACAGTTGGCCGGAATACTTCCTGCGACAGGTGACGTGGCTAAAGAAGTACAACCGCCCAGTGATCTGTACGGAATACATGGCGCGTCCGGCGGGCAGTACGTTTGACACAGTGTTGCCGATCGCGAAGCAAGAGCGCGTCGGGGCCATCAATTGGGGATTCGTCGCTGGCAAGACGCAGACCTATTTGCCGTGGGAATCCTGGGAGCATCCCTACATTCTCAGCCAGCCGCCCGTGTGGTTTCACGAGGTGCTGCATCCCGATGGAACACCATACCGCCAGGCAGAAGTGGATTTAATCCGCCGCCTCACCGGAAAGCAGTAGAATCGCAATCCACTAAGGTTGGGTCTACGCCCCTGTAGCCAAGAAGCATTCCCGACCTGTTTCTGTCTTGGCCATCTCTCTTAGGCTAGCTACCAGCATCGAGCATTTCTATGCCGGAGCGGGGCGAGAAGGACGCCTCCGCAACCGCGAAAGCATGACGGAGAGTTGGCGTAAGGGCCTTTTCTCTTCTCCCTAAACACCAAAAAACTAAATACTTAGAACTCCTGTCTTATTTCGCCGGAGCCGCGGCCGTCACAAATCCCAGCGCTTGCATCACCGCATCATGCAGCGCCGGACGCACCTGCTGAATCTTCGTATTCTCCCGCGTCGGATGCACCCGATTCGTCAGCAGCACCACAAAAAGCTGTCGGTCCGGATCAATCCAAATCGAAGTGCCGGTAAATCCGGTGTGCCCGAAGCTGTGCGCGGGAAAATAATGCCCGCTCGATCCGCCTTCGGTCGGCACCGCCCAGCCCAGCGTCCGCGTTCCGTTCGAGAGTTGCTGTGCTGTCGTGAATTGCGCAATCGTCGCGCGCCGCAAAATTCTTTGGTGCGCGTAAACGCCACCGTTCAGTAGCATCTGGCAGAACGCCGCCAAATCTGGCGCCGTGCTGAAAAGTCCCGCATGGCCCGAAACGCCGCCGATCGCAAACGCATTCTCGTCGTGAACCTCGCCCTGCACCAGCCGATGCCGCAAATTATTGTCAATCTCCGTCGGCGCAATTTGCGGCCACAATGTTTTCGGCGGACGGTACATCGTGTCCTGCATCCCTAGCGGTGAAAAAATACAATTTTTCGCCAAATCATCCAGCGTTTTTCCCGTCAAGTGCTCGATAATTTCGCTCATCAAAATAATCCCCAGGTCAGAATAAACTTCCTTCGTCCCCGGCTCGTAATCCAATGGCTCCGCAAAAATTTTTGTCAGTGTATCCTGCTTATTCTTCGATGTCCGCCAATATTCCTTGAACGGTGGCAATCCCGAAGTGTGCGTCAGCAGATGCCGCACCGTTACTTGATGCCGCCACTCTGCGTTCGGCCCGCTCGCCCATTCCGGCAAATACCGCTCGATTTTCGCATCGAGGTCGAGCGGCACAGCAAAGTCTCCCTCGGCTAATTTCGCCACTAACGTCGTGGTGGCCACCACTTTCGTCAGCGACGCGATGTCATACATCGTCTCCGGCGCAATCGCCGCGGCCTTTGCGTCGTAGCTCAGTTTTCCGAAAGCATGAATCGCTACTTTCCCGCGATATCCAACAGCCAGCGTCGCTCCTGGAAACGCCTTCTCCGCAATCGCTTTCTCGATCACGTCATAAGCCGGCCGCAGTTGCGCTTCGCCGCGCATATCCATCGGCTGCACGGTCATGGGATTCACCGGCAGCTCGATTCCGAATCCGGCCTTCAAATTCACACCGGGAATCGTCACCGGCAATTTCCCGCGCACTGGAATTTGTCCAAACAGCGCGCGCGCCGCGGCAATTTGCGCAACATCACTGATGCCAAACGCCGCCAGCCACGTCTCCGCTTGCGGAAATCGCTCGATCAAATATGGACTTCCGAATCCCACCGTGATCACCGGCTTGCCTGTTTTGTAAATCTGATCCGCCAGCGCCGCTTGCTCCGCGGGAACGTCAACGTTTCCCTTGCGGTCGCTCACGCGCACAAACAGTGCCAAAATTGCGACGTCGTAACTTTCAGGTGGCGGTAATTTCAGAATGGAAGCATTCACAAATCTTGTGTCCGCGCGCAGGGTCGTCACCGAGTCGAATCGCGAACGCAATTCGCGCTCAAGATCTTCTCCTGGATACGGTTCGGGATCAGCGTAAAAAGCCAGCAGCAGCGCCCGTGATGGCTTTGTTCCATCGAGCGGCAGCCGCTGAGTTCTTTTTGCCAGGCAGCGCTAGCGAATTTCTGATTAATTGCATTCACGTCCACGAGCCGGCTCGTGTTCAGGCCAAGCCGAGCTTTCGCGTGAAGAATACGCCGCACCGATGCATCGAGACGCTCTTTCGAAATGCTTCCCGACTTCGCTGCCGCCCGCAACGCTTCGAACGCCGCATCCGGTACCGGTGGCATCAACAAACAATCCGCTCCCGCCGCGACTGCGCGCACCGCCGCTTCTCCTGGCGCGTAGCGCACAGTGATTCCGCCCATGTCCATCGCATCGGTAACAATAAGGCCCTGATAGCCGAGCTGATTGCGCAGCAGATTGGTGAGTATGTTGTGCGAAAGCGTCGCCGGCGTGTCGGGGTCGGGCTCGAGAGCAGGAACGTTCAGATGCCCCGTCATGATGCTGTCGACCTGCATGGAGATGGCAACTCGGAAGGGAACAAGTTCAAGTTGATCAAGGCGAGCGCGATCGGCGCGAATCACAGGAAGATCGATGTGCGAGTCTGCAGCCGTGGGCCGTTGCCGCACCGCCATTTTCCTGCACGCCGCGAACGAACTCGGTCACAAATTGCGCGACGCGCTCCGGATCTTCGCCAAAGGACCGCGTGTTGATGATCGGATTTCCGGGATTATTGTTTACATCCGCGTCTGGCGCATAGACCCAGTGAATTCCGACGGCGCGTGCCTCGAGTGCCGTGATCTTGCCCACCGTGTAGGCGTCTTTTGGATTGCCACTGGCGGCAACTGCCATTGCCGTTGGAAAAGAGGTGCCCTCATCCAGCCGCATTGCCGTGCCGCGCTCGAAATCCGCGCCGATCAGAAGCGGCAGTTTTGACTTCGCCTGGAGCTGGTTGTTCAGCACCGCCGTGGGATAAGCCTGGCTCTTCACGATTCCCAGAGGCGATCCTTGCGTGATGTTGATGAACCCTCCGACGTGGAGATCGGTCACGTCGTGCAGGACCCGCCGGTATGCCGCCGTGTCCCTGGCCGTAAAACCTCCGTGATAAGTGGTGAAAAGAAGCTGCCCGATCTTTTCGTCGACGCTCATCTTGCGCAGCGTGCTTTCCACCCAGGCGTTCGCGGCCGGTGGTAATTTTTTCGCGCCGCTCTTTAGGTGAACTAGGCCTTGCTTAGCGACGGGTTTTTTTGCCGAAGTGCTGCGGCTCTGGCTGCGCGCGTTATAGGCCATAAGGAAAACGATCGAGACGGGAATCAGGAGCAAAAAACGGACCCGGCGTCCTCCCATTGGTTAGAATCCCCCAGCGGCCGCCGGCAGTCTGCATTTATACATAGCACACGCACCTCGTGCTCTCAACGCAGCTGCGGCCAGCGCGTTCCAGAATATCATTGTATGGTTGCAATAGCGGGGGACCCTTTGACTGGACTCAAGCGCGCGCACTGCACGTTCATCCATTTGACTATCTTTGTCGCGGTCCTCTCGCTTGGACCCGTGCCCGCGCGTGCCGCATCGAAACATTCAGGTCGCGCAGCGCGTGTTCAAACCGGCCTCGATGTTCTCGAATCGCAGAAGTTCGCTCCTCTTCGCGGCAAGCACATCGGCCTCATCACCAATCACACCGGCCTCGATTCGCAAGGGCGCAGTACCGTTGACCTTTTATCCCATGCCCCCGGGGTTCAACTGATTGCTCTATTCAGTCCGGAACATGGCCTCGCCGGCCGCAATGATGAAAAGATCTCTTCCTCCAACGATCCCGTCACCGGCCTTCCCGTTCATAGCCTCTATGGCGAAACGCTCCGGCCCACGGATGAAATGCTCAAGGGCATTGACACTCTTGTCTTCGACGTTCAGGACGCCGGCGTCCGGTTCTACACGTATACGACAACAATGGCCTATTGCATGGAGGAAGCCGCCAAACACAACATTGCGTTCTTCGTGCTCGACCGTCCCAATCCGCTCGGCGGTCAAATTGTGGAGGGCCCGATGCTCGATGCCGACAAAACCAGCTTCGTTGGGTATTTTCCATTGCCGGTGCGCTACGGCCTCACAATCGGCGAACTCGCCCAGCTATTCAACGCCGAAAATCACATCGGCGCCGACCTTCACGTCATCACCATGAAGAATTGGCACCGCAACTATTTTTTTGAGAGCACCGGCCTCAAATGGATTCCGCCCTCGCCAAATCTCCGTACGACGAAGGGTTCCATTCTCTACCCCGGAATTGAAATCCTGCAAAACGCCGGTGTCTCCGTCGGCCGCGGCACGGAAACTCCGTTCGAAGAGTTGGGGGCGCCCTGGCTCAACGGAGATGATGTCGCTGTGGCGCTGAACGAGCGTCATCTTCCTGGTTTGCATTTTGCAGCGAAACCCTTCATTCCCATTGTCGGTCTCTATAGCGGCCAGCGCTGCGGTGGCGTAGCTATTCGCATCACCGATCGTGCCGCGGTGCGCTCCATACGCACAGGCATTGAAATCGCCGCCATATTACTGAAGCTCGATCCCAAGCAGTTCGATCCCGAAAAACTCCTCTTGCTGATGGGAAACTCCGACACCATCCGGCAATTGCAGTCGGGGACGCCTCCCGAAGAGATCGTAGCCAGCTGGTCCACCGCTCTAACTGCCTTTGACCAAATCCGCCGCAAGTATTTCCTTTATAAATAGCCTGGTTTCGAATTGTGCTAAAGTTGCCTTCGTCATGCGCATCGTCTCATTGTTGCCGTCGGCTACCGAGATTCTCTTCGCGCTTGGTCTGGACCGCGAAATTGTGGGCGTAAGCCAAGAGTGCGATTTCCCACTGCGCGCCCGCACGAAGCGTGTGGTCATTCATTCGCGCATACCACACGATGCTTCGCCGGTGGAAATTGACCGGCTCGTGGGCGAATATGTGCACCGCGGCGAAAGCTTGTACGCCGTTGATGCCGAGGTGCTGGAAGCGTTGGCCCCAGATTTGATCGTCACACAGGATTTGTGCCACGTTTGCGCGGCCTCGCCGGACGATCTCGCGGCGGCGCTAGCACGATTTGAACGGCGCCCTGAAGTTCTCTGCCTCAATCCGCAGGATTTGGGCGACGTCTGGCGCGACATTCTTTGGGTGGGAGAAGAATCCTGCCGCGGCCCTCAGGCGGAAGCGCTGCTGAAACAGATTGGCGCGCTGCTTGGCGCGCTAGGGCAGCAGCTGCCGCAAACGGCGGATCGCCCTCGCGTAGCCTTTCTCGAATGGCTGCAGCCGTTCTACGTTGGCGGGCATTGGGTTCCGGAAATGATCTGTCTCGCTGGCGGCGAAGACGTTTTCGGACGGGCCCGTACGCCGTCCTTTCGAGTCGCTATCGAAGATGTGATCGATGCCGCGCCGGAAATCCTGCTCAGCGCCCCTTGCGGCTACGCCGCCGAGCAAGCTCGCGACGAATACCAATCCATGTCATTTTCTGAACCGTGGCACGCTATTCCGGCCGTTCGAAGCGGTCGCGTTTACGCGCTCGAAGCCAACAGTTACTTTTCGCGCCCCGGCCCGCGCCTCGCCACCGGCATTGAAACGCTCGCCAAACTCTTCCATCCCGCCGTGGAGGTCAGCCGCGAAGCGGAAGCCGCCATCCTGCCAATCACTGCCGGCACAAGCACGGCCCGCGCCGCTTCGGTTTAGTCCGCACCGGGGCCGTTTGCCTCTGGACAGCTGTCCCCGCGGCCAGTTGACATATTTTATATATAAGACTCTTATATGTAAGGAAGAGTTCTATGATCGGAACAGGAATCAAGCGCGGCACAGCGGAACTTGCCGTTCTCAGCGTTCTGGAAGACAGCCCGCTCCACGGCTATGAGGTGGCCCGCCGCATCGAGCAGCAAACCAAAGGCGCACTGCGCTTCACCCTCGCTGCCTTGTACCCCATGCTCTACCGCATGGAGCAACGCCGCTGGATTCGCGGAAGCTGGGAAACCAGCGATGCCGGGCGCCGCCGCCGCCGCTATCGCCTCACACCCGCAGGAAAGAAAATGCTTTCGCCGCTCCGCCAGGAATGGTCGGAACTCTTCCAAGCTTTACGGCGGCTCAAGAAGGTGGCCCATGCCTGATTGGCAAACGCTCGTTCGCCGCCGGCTCGACGGACTCGCTCTCGAGCCCCACGAGCGCGCCCAAGTCATCGAAGAGCTCGCCGCCCACCTCGACGACACCTTCGAAGGATTGCGCCGGCGAGGATTGACAGTAGAGGACGCCGCTCAGCGCTGCTTGGGCGAGGTCAAGGATTGGCGAGATCTGCGCCGAAAGATTCAAACCGCCAGAACGAAGGAGAACATCATGACAAATCGCGTAAAGCAATTTTGGTTGCCCAGCCTGTTGACCCTTTTGCTGTCGATGGGCCTTCTCGCGCTGATCCAGATTTTTGGTCCCAATCCCTGGATGGTCGCCCGACACAGCGGCGGGTCTCTCGTCGCTCCCGTCACGGTGGTTTACCAAATCGGGCAGGCGGCTCACAACGCGCGGTATTTTCTTCCACCGTTTTTCCCGTGCTGCCCTATTTGGTCTTTTTTCTGGCTGTGCTTCCTATGATTGCAATCCTCAATGACCGCGTCGCCCACAACATCATGCTCGCTCCCTTGTTCGTTGGTCTATTCGCGTGGGTGTTGGCCCCCGGAGGGGCTTTGCTAGCTGGCGGCTTGCTCCTTCAGCTCTTTTATGCCCGACGGCTAACTTCACGCCGGGTTGTTAGCAACTGAACTCACCCGTTTCCAACGGTGATAAAACGGAAGCCCCGCGAGCATCAGAAGCAAGCCAATAGAAGAGCGGCCGGGGCGTTCAAGCCAGATGTTGAATGTCAGGGCCAACGCGCCGGCCACAAAAATGCCGGGCACCCAGGGATAGCACCAGCAGCGATAGGGGCGCGGCAAATCGGGTTCGGTCTTGCGCATTCGAAACAACGCGACCACTGCGAAACCGTAAAAGATCCAGCCCGCAAAAATGAAGAGATTGGTCAGCTCTTCGAACGTTCCCGTCAGCGCCATCAGGCTCGCGAGCACGCCTTGAAAAAGCAGTGAGCGTCCCGGCGTTCGGAATTTCGGGTGGATGCCATCCACAATCTTGAAAAATATTCCGTCGCGGGCCATGGCGTAGCCGACGCGCGCTCCGCTTAGCACGGACGAGTTCATGGAACCCAGCGCGGAAATCACCATCGCGAGCGTGATCCAAGCCGCCGCGCCGTGGCCCGAGATGTGCTCCACGACATCCGAAGCTATGTGTGGCGATGCTGCTACACTTTCGAACGGCAGCACCTTCAAGCATGCCGCGCTGAACAGCAGATAAACTGCGGCGACAAATCCGACGCCGCCGACCAGCGCACGTGGAAAATTTTTTTGCGGATTTTCCACTTCCGAGCCGACCAGATTTAAATCCTCCCACCCATCGTATGCCCAAAGCGCGGCGGCCAGCGTCGCCAGGAACGCGCCGAAGATGGCGGGGCCTCCCATACCCATCGCCGGCCAGAACGGATCGGGCGGGCGCGCGGCCGGCGCCGCAGAAAAAAACGCCGCGCCGATCACAATCGCCACGGACATGATCTTGATGGAAGTCAAGAACACCTGCACCGCGCCGCCCAGCCGCACGCCAAGATAATTCACGCCGGTCATCGCCAGCAGCCACACCACGGCCAGTGGCTGCGCCCAGGTGAACACGAAATCGTAGGGTTTGATCCAGCCCCCGAGCATAGGAACCGCCCCCGGAATTGTGATATGCACGGTGAACAACGGCGCTGCGATAGCAGGAAACAGGAAACTGAGAAACCGCATCATACCCGCCGAGATCGACGCAAGGGAACTGGGGCGTCCCACGATCGAATGTGTCCAGCCGAACAGAAATCCGTAGACCGGTCCGAAGCCACGGCGCAGATAGGCGTATTCGCCGCCCGCTTCCGGAATCATCGAACCCAGTTCGGCGAATGAAAACGCACCGAAGATCGAAAGAATCGCGCCCACGATCCACGCGGCAAATACGACGGAGACGCTGCGGCCTTCGCGCGCCATTTCCGCGGGCTTCAGGAAAATACCTGTTCCAATCATCGTGCCGACTACGATCGCCGCGGACGCCCACGCGCCCAGCCCACGCACCAGTTCCAGCCGTTTTTCGGTCATGGCTCCTCTGTGACGACGGCCTTTTAGGCAGGCGCCTTTTCTTCTCGCGACTTATCAACCGCGCCAAACCGGCTTGCCACAAAGCCAGTCACAAACGTCACGCCGGCCCCAATCATCACGTACCACGTAAACGCCACGCTCGTAAATCGAAATACACATAAAATCGTCGCGAGCCCCGCAATCATCCCGGCCAAGGCGCCACGCGCGTTGGCACTACGATCCAGCGTTCCCAGCAGAAAGAGGCCAAGCAAACTCCCGAATGGAAGCGACGCTACGGTCAGACCTGTTTCGAGGAGAGGGCCCCACTTCACGAGGCCGAATCCCATTAGCACCAGTCCCCATACAAGCGTCATGCCCCGGGAGAGCCGCAGAGACCGCGTCGCTGCG
>QHZC01000189.1:0-5313 GCA_003224515.1 Acidobacteriota bacterium | reverse complement strand
GCCCCCGATCAAACCGGACCAAAAGGTATATTTCATCGCAACATTCCAGGAAAAATCCAGAACCTGCAGCTTGTGGCCTGCCGAGGCCGCCACCTGTGTCACCTCGCTCCACCCGCCTGGAATCCGGTGCAGCAAGACAAAAAACGTCACCGCGCTTCCGGTCAGATAGAGCAAAAGCTGTGCCACGTCCGTCCAAATCACCGCCTTCATCCCGCCTTCGAACGTGTACAGCACCGTGAGCGCGATGACGATGACGACCGCCAATTTCTCCGATGTGCCCAGTACGACGCTCACTACCAGTGCGATCGCCGAAACGCGGACGCCTTCGGCAATCGCCCGTGTGATCAGGAAGGTGCTAGCCGCGACCGCGCGCATCCTCTCCCCAAAGCGCTTTTCGATCAGCGCGTAGGCCGTAAAGAATTCTCCGCGAAAATATCCTGGGAGCAATAAAAGTACAATGAGCACACGCCCGATCAGATAGCCGAATACCAATTGAAGGAACGTCAGGTTTCCGCCGTAGGAAATGGCCGGCGTCCCGATGATCGTGAGTGTGGAGGTTTCCGTGGCGACGATGGAAAATGCCAGCGCCCACCACGGCGCGGTCCGCCCGCCTAGAAAATAGTCCGTTACATTTTGCTGGCCACGGCGGAAACGCATCCCCAGTGCCGTAACGCCGAGCAGATACGTAATGACAATCGCCAGGTCCAGCGGATGGATGCGCATCGAGAGTCTTTTCCACGGCGCCCTTCGGATGCTGCGGAAAAGTGCGTCGAGGATAGTGGCCGCCCGTCACCTCGTCAAGAAGTTGTTATGCCTTGCGTCAATGCTTTTCGCAACCTCCTTGCGGCGAATCGATTTGGTTTTGTCATTTTTCACGTATGCTCTTTCCATGAATTACGTTCTGGGTTTTGATGGCGGCGGCACAAAGACGGAATGTGTCTTGATGGACCCGGCTAGAAAGATTCTCGCCCACAGCTTTTCTGGCCCATCGAACCCTTGGCGTGTTGGCGTGGAATCGGCCACACGTGAAATCGAGAAAGCCGCGGATCTTTCCCTGCAAGCGGCCGGGGTTGCACGAAATGTGGTCGTTGCACTAGGTGCGGGATTGGCGGGCACGGGAAAGCCGGAGATAAAGGAGCGGATGCAGACGTCACTTGCAGGAGCATTCCCCGGCGCTGCGGTCAGCATTTTTACGGATTTGGAAATAGCGCTAGCGGCTGCCGGGGAAGGCCCGGTGATCGTCCTTGTCGCCGGAACCGGATCTGCTGCAATTGGCCGCAACGCACAGGGCCAAATCTGGCGCACCGGGGGACAAGGCCCGCGGCTGGGTGACGACGGCAGCGCGTTTGACATCGGCAGCCGGGCGGTTGCGAGGGCGATGAAGGAACGAGACCAGCGGGGAACGGACTCGATTCTGGGAATGAAGATTCTAGAGCAGCTCGGTTATGCCTCCTGGCCGGAACTGCAAGAGCGTGCCGCCCTGCAGCCAGACAACATTTTTCCTTCGGTATTTCCCATCGTGGCAGCCGCGGCCGATGCCGGAGATTCTGCAGCGCGTGAGATTTTGCTTCAAGCAGCAGGCGAATTATCCTCTTTGGTGAATGCCGTTGCCGAACATTCGGGCCACGGCCGCGAAAATATTATGATTGTGAAAGTGGGAGGAACCGTAGGCCGGTGCGCATTTTTTGATGCGCAACTTGACGCGGCATTAAAGCGGGTTTTGCCCCAGGCGCAAATCGGCGGGCTTCGAATGTCGCCCGCGGAGGCAGCGGCACGCGCCGCGCGATAATGAAATGTCCGAAGAAGGATCACTCCGTGAACGCGCGCTTATCGCCACCGGCGACGAACTTGCCGTTCTTTTGCATCATCCCTCGACGGATGTGCTTCTCGCGCTTCTCGGCAATCCGGCCCTTGACGAGACTCAACTCTGTCTGCTACTGGAAAGAAAAAACCTCCCGTCAGAAATTCTCGAGGACCTGGCGCGGCGCAAACCTTTGCTCAAGAGCTACCGGGTAAAGCGTTTGCTGGCTTTTCATCCGCGCACGCCACGGCTCATCAGCCTGCGGCTTCTCCGCGACCTTTATCTGATGGACCTTGTGCAGATTGCGATTTTGCCCGGTGTTTCCGCCGAGCTGAAGCGCAACGCCGAAGAGCAATTGCTCGCGCGTTTGCCGCAACTTCCCCTCGGGCAAAAAATCACATTAGCGCGGCGCGGTCCCGCACGCGTGGCCGGCGCTCTGCTCGCGGAAGGTCACACGCAAGTCGTCTCGGTTGTTCTCGATAACCCGTACATGACGGAAGCACAAATTCTGAGAGCCCTCTCCCGAGAAAAGCTTCCCACTTGCGTGATTCCGGCCATCGTTCACCATCGCAAGTGGTCCAGCACCTACAACGTTCGCCTCGCGCTTGTCCGCCACGCTTCGGCGCCGCTCGCCACGATACTTTCCTACCTTCCCGAGCTCGCTGTTTCCGACCTGCGGGAATTGGCCGCCCCGGGTATCGTTCCTGAAAGTCTTCGCAAATATCTGCAGGCTGAAGTGCAACGCCGCATGCGCGCCAGCAAGAAAGCAGCAGGTGGGAGTGGTCCCGCCAAAGACCATCCGGCATCCAATCGGGAGTAAGCATCGGTTTTTCCACTCGTAAAATTCGCCGATCACCCGCATGACTTCCTTGACATCGACATCGAAAATCACATTGCTGGGAACAAATCATTCCCTTCCGGCGTCGTATATCTTGTGACGGAAAAAGGGGTATGCTTGCAGCAGCGAAGCGACGATTTCGCCCGCGCGCCGTGGTACGTAATCCCTGGCAGGGGGTTGCAGCAGTTCTATGGGCAGCGGGGATCATCCGGCCCGACGACTCGAAACCTCGAGATCGAATGGGGCTCCGCGGTCCTTCGGGGAAGCACGCGCGACATCAGCGCCAACGGAATGTTTATCGAAGCCGCCGATCCGCTCTGGGTAGGAGCGGGCTTCACCGCGCGATTGACTCTCGATCGTCCCGTAAGACTCGACTGTTTTGTGAAACGCGTGGTGCCCGGACGTGGCATGGGCGTGTCCGTGGCTGTTTCCGAGTCCGAAAGCCAGAAGCCTTACGAGGGCCTGCTTTCCTTACTCTCCAACACCGGCTCTTGATCCCGTTTTATACTAAGGGCAATGACACGCTGCCTTGATTGCGGTTCTGAGCGGACAGCGGATCAGTGTCCCTCCTGCGGACTGACTTCCGCGGCCGCTGAAGTCATGTTCCGCCGGCGCCTGCTCAAGCGCACCGCGATATTTCTCGCGGGGTCACTGGCGTTTCCGTATGTCAGCCAGATTTATCCGCCGCTCGATCTGGACCTCATGCTGGTGTTCTTTGGCGTGCTTTTCTTTGTCGCACTGGCCATCGCCGTGGTCCTCGACCGGCGGTCGCGAAATCGCCGGGAACTGGAGTTACTCAAGCGCGTCTACTCGGGATTCATTCCTCTGCCGTGGATTCTAGCCGCTACACTTCTTGTGAACGGAAAGTTGGACTCGCAAAAAAACTTGGCTTACTACCCCACGACCGTGGATAGCCGCTACAACATGCCGGGAATTGTCCGCGGTACGCGGCGGTTGTTTGTTCATTCCTGGCGCGAAGGGCAGAAAATCGAGCGATTAGCGGTAGATTTCGATGATTACGATCGTTTTCGCGCAGGCGATTTGGTGGTTGTGGGCGTCGAACCCGGCGCGCTTGGCATTCCGTGGTACTACGGCGTGTATCGCCGCTGAAAAAAGTTCTCAGGTTTCGGTTATTAGGTTTCAGTCAAAAAGAAGGAACTCTGCGTGTTGGCTCCGGAGGCCATGGACCTGCGCACACTGGTGTGCCGTGCCCGAGTCTCCTCGGTATCGCTGTATAACGTAGCGAGAACTCTCCGCAATTCTCACTTCTATTCGCAACCTAACTACAAATAGCAAAAGCTTAAAACTGCAGTTCAGTACGCCGGTTTGCCGTTGATCAGAAGGGGGACTTCCAGCTCTAGGACATGGCCATCCTTGCCGAGACGAAATCTCACCAGTTGCATGCTGCCGATGTCGCGCGTTTTCCACTCGGGGGTCTCCAGCGGCTGATCCGGCTTATCGGCAAGCGACCATTCCACGTCTTCGCCCCGCGGCTTCACTGTTTGAGGATTGATTTCGTAGGCCTCTTGTTCTTTCACGTCGAGGAGCAAGTAGCGCTTCCATAGGTGCACCAGCAGAATCCCCTTCTTCTCGGTGTGATAGATATTCCAGGACTTTGGCGCTTGGTCATTGAACTTCACGATGGCGAAAGCGACCGACTTCCAAAGAAGTTTCCTTTCGGCTAACTGTGAGCGTGCCTGAAGAGGCAAAACGCAGATCGCCGAAGAAAGGACGGCAAGCACTGCGGCCAAACTCCTGATTCTCAATTCCAAACCTCGCTGAACGACCTGTCGAGGAGCTTGATGGCTTCCTCCACGTCGGGCTTGGTCGTATTCAGCATGGGGGCGAGGCGGAGGGTGTTGCCGTAGAGGCCGCCCTTGCCGATGAGCAGGCCGCTCCGGCGCGCGCTCTCCATCACCTGGGTAGCCGCTTCGGGCGCGGGCTCTTTGGTCTTGCGGTCTTTCACCAACTCGAGCCCTTGCATGAGTCCCATGCCGCGCACGTCGCCGATGAGCGAATACTTCGCCTGCAACTGTTCCAGCTTAGCGCGCAAGTATGTGCCAACCACATCAGTGTTCTCGAGCAAATTTTCTTCTTCGATCAGCTCGATGGTGGCCCTGGCCGCCACGCTCGTCACCGGATTGCCGCCGAATGTAGCGATGTTCGCACCCTGGAATCCAGCGGCAATCTCCGGCGTGGTCACCGTCAAGCCAATTGGCACGCCGTTGGCCATGCCTTTGGCGCTGGTAATCATGTCCGGAATGACTTCCCACTGCTCGATACCGAACCATTTCTTACCGGTGCGTCCCCAGCCGGTTTGCACTTCGTCTGCGATGAACAGCGCGCCATACTTTTTCACGATCTTGAAGACGATCTTGAAGTACTCCTTCGGTGGGGTAATGAATCCGCCGACGCCTTGAATCGGTTCGGCGATGAACGCGGCGATGTTACCGCTGGTCCCGGTCTGAATGAGATTTTCCACGTCATCGGCACAGGCAACTTCACAATCGGGATATTTCAAGTGCAGCGGGCAGCGATAGCAGTAAGGATTCACGGCATGAGAGACGCCCACGCTGATGACGCCCCCCTTGCGATAGGGCGAGTGCGCGGTGACAGCCTTGGCGAGCGCCGAGCCACCGGAATAGCCATGGCGCAACGCCACCACGTCGTAGCC
>QHZC01000716.1 GCA_003224515.1 Acidobacteriota bacterium | reverse complement strand
AATGCAAATGTTAGAATCGGAGAATCGCGATTACGAGCCCATTCTTTTGAGCAAGGACCGAAGTTGGAGAATCGTCGGCAGGGTGCTCTGGTGGATTCGCCAGGCGCCGTGACAATCCAGCAATCCGTGGATAGACCCTTAAACGAACTGGCCACCCGAAAAGCGTGTGCGGGCGCCCTTTCTGGCTAGCTAGGCGAAGACGTCAAGTCAGGGGGGCGCAGGTGGTAGCGTCTCCATGCGCGAAGAAGAGAAGTGGCCGCGCTCCAACTTGCGATGCGGGTGGAGTGCTGGGGAGCACCACTAGCCGCGAAAGAAAACTCCATGGTTGCCGAAGGCCAGCCGATTGAGTGCCCAACACTTACGGCGTGCCACCCGCTGCCTTTAGCCTTTAGATTAACGGCCCGAGGTAGCACGTTTCTTAAGTTCTTGCAGCCCGTTATGGATGTTGAGCCGTTGCCAGCGGTCGCTGTACCACATACTCATGGTGAAGAGACAAGTAGGCGTCTACTTTATGAAGCCTTGCCCTCGATTTTGGCGCATCTCCTTTCCTCCATCTGATTGGACAACTCGAAGTCCTGAAGCCAAAGGCAACCCAACGAAGCAAAAGTGAGATTTGATATTTTCTGCTAGCCCTTATCCGGACTCAGTCCAGCCACCCCCTAACACAGGCCGCGCCACAGGAGTTAGTGTCATATGGCCGTGCCGACTGGCCGATCCGGCAAGCGAATCGCGAAAGAAGTGGCGGCAGAACTTGCTCGTCTAGATCATTTGCAGCTGAAAGAGACGGCCATCACACAAAACGTGAGCGTTCGCGGTATGCGGGCGGGTAGCGACGGAAAACCTCTGGCGCCCAGGGGACCGCGTGCTGTTAAGCTCTCCGAAGCCTGCCTTCTGTAGCCAGGCACGCGTCGTTTATTGTCAGCGCTTGGGAAACAACAGATTTGCTGTCGGTTTGGAACTTCCCTCCCCGCTGAGAGTGATTCTCACGACGAGCTAATTCGGGTTGGTCCGTTCTCCCAGAAGTCATATTGGACGATTCCTGGGGTTTAGGGTTCCACTCCGTTTTTCCCTTTGACAGAGTGTATTTCCTGCGACGCCAAACCTACGAGGCCCTCCTCATTCGTCCGCCTCCCATCGCATTGAGGACATCTCCAGAGGCGAAAACCCCTTCTCTCCCGATCGATTTCAGCGAGATACATGGGCGTCCCATCGTGGGAACAGCGCACCCTAGGAACCGTGTCCAGCTCATTAGTGTTTCCGTTTTGGCTCAGCACGAAGTATCCACGAGACATGCTGTAGTGGACGAGACAATCGGTCACCGGACACGCATAGGCCGGGGTCGGCGTGGGCTCACCCTCGATCATCAGGGCAATCTCAGTCCGCCTCATGTTTACGTGATGTTCGTGGCAGAGTGGGTGAAGTTCCTTACAAGGTTGCACACCCGCCATATGGCCTCCACGGAGTTCGATACTCCAAGTGACAGGGTCACGGAGGGCATGGGCTTCGTGTTTAACAGAAGTGGTATAACATTCTCGGCTATGGCGGTCAAGCAGTATTCTCCGAGTATTCTCCGGGGGCAGCGAGAAGAGTGATTCGCTGGTGAGAGGAACGACAGAAAATGTCCGTCAGAAGGTCGAGATCGAGCGGTTCAGTGTTGTTTCTTCCAGGCCGTTCGAGGTTGTGGTGGTGGCTGTGCATCGTCAAAACTTCATCCGCGACGAAGTACGGCGCGATTCTCGGCAGTGAAGGATGAGATTCCGTTTGGTGTTGCCGATGCAAGGGCACGAGGCGGCAGTCGTACCGCAGAAGCGGCAACGCCAATCTTCCATGCGTGGGTGGTCCACGTACCATTGAAACGCTGCGATACGGTCCGCGACGCGCTCGATCTGGTCTCTTACGCTAATTTTCTTCACGGACTGTTTTCCATGCCAACGGCCCGCGTTGGAACATGCAGCTCCAAGGACGGGAACCCACTTGACCGTAAAAAATCCGGCAAACGGACGGCCAGAGTTGGTTTCGAATTTACCGGCGAACAATCCCTGAGCCTTCTCCTCCATCACAACCCTCAATAGACGGTACGCACTTGAATCCCGCTGCCAGCGAGCAATAAAAGCGGTGCGCACCATGAACCAGCTTGTATCGATACGGGTATCCAGCTTGGCCCTCGACGATTTCCACTGGCGGGATAGCGTCGTCAAACCGGAAGCCGCGCAAAATTCTCAGGACTCGTTCGCGGGCTGAACCCTCTTCTTCGCTGTCGCTAAAAATCCCTACCCTTGCATTGCAACTAACTGGACCCACGTATTCAAGAGGGACTTCGCGGACATTCTGAAACAAACTGTGATTCACGCGATACGCCTTGAATACCGGCACAAAACCTGACATTCTTGCCTCGGTCCACCAGTTGTCCGGCATTTCAATTTGCAATCCGTGGTGCGTGAATTTCATCAGGCCAAAGTATGCCCGAAATTCCTTGGCCTAATCCGTCTTTCTCAGCCTGCGCTTGTACACAACCCATCGCCCCTTTTTGCGTTTTGACTTTGGGGACTTATAGTATGACGCCAAGAGGATTACGCCTCTCTTTGGGCTTTTGCGGATGATGACGTACTCGCCCGGCCACGACTCCGCGAGTGCCGTAACGCGCGCTTTTGCAGAGTCAAGGGTTTGCGCGGCCTCTACGATATGCGGGCTTCCTTCGCCCCGCAACTTGAGGATACAAAGGGCAGACCCAACCAGACTCCAAGTTGGAGACAATCCTAAAAGGGGGCAGTGAGCCGATTATGGCATGAATCTGGTGTGTTGGGTACGGGCAGGCTACCCTTGAGTTTTTCGGCTCCCTCTTTTTATTTTCATGGAGCTTGCCACAAGCGTATGTTAGGGGTTGAAATG
>QHZC01000188.1:17581-19600 GCA_003224515.1 Acidobacteriota bacterium | reverse complement strand
CGGCGCGGGATGGCGTTGGCGCCGTTGCAAGATCCACGTGTGGGGGCATTATTGGGATTGTCGCGCGAGCAATTGATGCGAGAGATGCAGTTTCTTCTGAGCGACGGGACCCGATACGGCGGGGCAGACGCGGCGGTGGCGCTGGCGCGTGAGATTTGGTGGGGCCGACCGCTGCTGTGGATATCCAGAGTTCCCGGGATGACGGAAATTCTGCGCAAGGGCTACCGGTGGATTGCGGGGCGGAGGAGTTGCGTCGCGGTTTCTTGCCCGTCTGAGCGGTAAGGAGCAATGGTGGCGAACCGTTTTGTTGAGATGTGGCGGTGGCAGGGGACGATCGATCGCAAGAGGTATGCAGTTGCGGGTTGCTGCGCGTTTATCCTGAAATACTTCCTCGACAAATTTGTTGCGTTCGCAGTGTTTGGCCGGCCGTGGTTTTTGTGGAGTTACTGGCAGCCGCTGGGGCCGGATGCGCGTTTGAATGCTATTTCATCGGACACCCGGGCATTTGCGGGGACCTTGCTGGTTTTGGCGCTACCGTTCATCTGGCTGGGTGTGACGCTGACGATTCAGCGGCTGCGCGCTGTCGGGAGACCGCTCTGGCTGGTGGCGCTCTTTTTTCTTCCGGTGATCAACCTTTTGTTCTTCCTGTTGCTTTGCACTATGGGATCGCATCCGGTAGCGGCCCACCGAGAAGCTGCGCCGTGGCCGGAGACCCGCATGCTGGATCGATGGATTCCGCGGAGCGCGCTGGGGGCGGCGGCCGCGTCCATCGGGATGACGATCGCGTTTGGCTCCATGTTTACCGTATTGGGGACGGAGGTGCTTCAATCCTACGGATGGGGGTTGTTCGTGGCATTGCCGTTTTGCCTGGGGCTGTTTTCGGTGCTGGTGTACGGCTACCACGGGCCACGATCGTTCGCCAGTTGCATGAGTGTTGCGCTGGGGCCCATAGCATTGCTTGGCGCCGTGCTGATTCTGGTGATGATCGAGGGACTGATCTGTATTTTGATGGCTGCACCGTTTGCGCTGAGTCTAGCAGCACTCGGCGGAATGCTGGGGTACGCGATTCAGGGGGGGTATTGGCTGCATAAAGGCACTTCTGCGATGATGTCGATGGTGTTGTTGTTTACGCCAGCGTTCCAGGGTGTGGAACGGTTGGCGAAGCCGCCCGCGGAAACATTCGAGGTTCGGACGGTGATTGAAGTGAAGGCGCCGCCGGAGAAAGTGTGGAATCAAGTGGTGGCGTTTGCGGAGATACCGCCGCCGAAGGAATTGTTGTTTCGCGCGGGGATTGCGTATCCGATCCGGGCGGAGATTTCCGGGCACGGAGTTGGCGCGGTGCGGCATTGCATTTTTTCCACGGGGCCATTTGCGGAACCCATCGAAGTGTGGGATGAGCCGCGGTTGTTGAAATTTGCGGTGACGGCGAATCCGGCTTCGTTGAACGAACTTAGCCCGTACGGGAATATTCAGCCGCCGCACTTGCACGGCTACTTTGTTTCCAAGCAAGGGCAGTTCTTGCTGGCGGCTTTACCCGGAGGGCGGACGCGACTCGAAGGAGCGACGTGGTATCAGCACACCATGTGGCCAGCGGCGTACTGGCACTTGTGGTCGGACTACATTATTCACAAGATTCACTCGCGGGTGCTGGAGCACATACGCTCCGAAGCGGAGCGAAATTGAGAACAAGTGAATGAAGGTTTCTCGTGCCGATCGATCGGGACCCCTCGTCCCGAACGGTCGGGACTCGTAAACAACGCTCGTCGCTCCGCGGAGAGGTTGGGCAGAGGGGACATAGGAGGTAGACTTGAATGCTCCCTCCCGGGGCTGAATCCCTTTCCGCCTCAAATAGGCGACCGCTAGTCCGCGATAGCGCCGTGTCCGTGCCGGCTCGCAGGAAATGAACGGGTACTCAGCGGGGTGCTTTCTGCGACACTTTATTTGTGAGCCGGGCGTACTGCAAGGGAGGCCGCCTGATCATTGCAGGGTTATAATCGTTTAATGCGACCGACCGGAGGG
>QHZC01000188.1:0-17389 GCA_003224515.1 Acidobacteriota bacterium | reverse complement strand
GCTCATCGAAGGACGAACGCTTCGCGAGTTGCTGGCCTGCAGCTCCATGCCGGCAATAAAGGCCATTCAGATCGCGGCGCAGATCGCCGATGGTCTAGCAAAGGCCCACGAGTTCGGCATTGTGCACAGGGATCTAAAGCCTGAGAACCTGATGGTCTCGTCGGAAGGATTCGTAAAAATCCTTGACTTCGGGCTGGCAAAACTTGCGGGTACGGGCAGCGAGTTTTTTGGCATGGGCACTATCGACCTCCAAACTTGTGCCGGCGCTGTACTTGGCACCGTCGAATACATGTCACCTGAGCAGGCCAGCGGAGGATCGATCGATTTCCACTCAGACCAGTTCTCGTTCGGTCTGGTACTTTATGAGATGGTGACCGGAAAACGGGCGTATCAAAGGAACACGAAACCGGAGACGCTGGTTGCAATTCTCCGGGAAGCCCCAGAGCCCATTGGTTCTTTGTCTCCGGATGTCCCAATTCCACTGTGCTGGGTCATCGAACGCTGCCTTGCCCGCGAGCCCGAGAAACGCTACATGTCAACACGTGACCTTGCGCGCGACCTCGCCTCTATGCGCGACCATTTACCGGGTCTGCAACTGAAGCCACTCAAGACCCGCCCAAGCAATTTACCTCCACCGCGTACCGGGTTGGTTGGGCGGGACCTCGAAGTGGCCGCAGCCAAGGAACTCTTGCGCCGGCCGAATATGAAATTAGTTACAATTACTGGTCCTGCCGGAATCGGCAAAACGCGCCTCGCCTTGCAATTGGCGGGAGAAATGACTCAGGACTTTCCCGGCGGTGTTTATTTTGTCCCGCTTGCAGCTGTCAGTGATCCAGGCTTGATTGCTTCTGTGATCGTCCAGACGCTCGGGATCCCGGAAAATCGGGGCCAGGCGCCTCTTGAGACGCTGAAAGAATCCTTCGAGAATTCACAGCGCACACCAATGCTGATCGTCTTCGACAACTTCGAGCACCTGGTTTCGGCGGCAGCCATGCTGGCCGAACTGCTTGCTATTGGTGGTATTGGGCTAAAATTCCTCGTGACCAGTCGCGCGCCGTTGCACGTGTACGGCGAGCAGGAATTTCCCGTCCCTCCGCTCGCTCTACCAGATTCCCGGTCCTTACCCTCTCTTCAGGCGCTGTTGCAATATTCAGCCATAGCGCTGTTCGTCCAGCGGGCCTCGGCGATCAAGCCGGATTTTGAACTCTCCGAACAAAACGCAGCAGCGGTAGCCGAAATTTGCGCACGGCTGGACGGTCTGCCGCTTGCCATCGAGCTCGCAGCTGCCCGCATCAAGCTATTGTCGCCCTCCGCTATACGGACGCGGCTGGCGAGTCGCCTGCAGCTCTTGACCGGCGGTGCGCGGGACTTGCCGACAAGGCAACAGACTCTTCGTGGCGCAATGGACTGGAGTTACGACCTTCTGAACGCTGCCGAGCAAAAGCTTTTCAGACGGCTTTCGGTTTTCGTTGGCGGGGGTACTCTGGAAGCAGTGGAAGCTGTGTGCAACACGAAAAACGACCTTGAATTTGACTTGCTCGATGGGATGACTTCGATCGTGGATAAGAGCTTGGTCCAGCAGGTTGACCAACCTGCAGGGGATTTGCGATTCTTGATGCTCGAAACGATTCGCGAATATGCGTTGGACAAATTGACGGCAAGTGGGGAAGGGGAGCTGACGAAGCGCGCCCACGCAGCATACTACCTGGTATTGGCGGAAGAGGGCGCTTCAGATGAGGCAAGCGCGGAAAGTTCAGAATGGCTGAATGGCCTCGAAACGGAACACAATAATCTCCTTTCGGCGCTCGATTGGTTGACAGACACCGGCAATGCCGATTGGGCATTGCGCCTGGGCACAGCTCTTTTTCGTTTTTGGGAGACCCGCGAATATCTCACGGAAGGACGGGATCGGCTGCGCAAAATCCTCAACTTGGAAGGAGCGGTGGAACCAACGGAAGCGCGAGGGCGAGCGCTTTTTGCTGTGGGCGTTTTAGCAGGCGAGCAGGGAGACTATACTTCCGCGGACACGCTCATTGATGAGAGTTTAGAGATCGCTCGTAAATTGGGGGACGAACGCGGCGTCGCCGTTTGCCTGAACGCCCTGGCGGTCCATGCCCGCGACCGCGGGGACATTACCGTGTCTCGCCGCCTCTTTGAAGAGTGTCTAGCGCTTTGGAGGAGATTTGGCGACCCACTGACTGTCGCTCGCTCCCTCAGCAATTTGGCGAGTATTGTCAGGTTGCAAGGTGACTATGCACGCGCGCGCTCCTTCTATGCGGAATGCCTGTCGATTTTCCGGAAATCAAACAACCGAACAGGCATCGCTTGGTCTCTCAACAATCAAGGAGACGCTGCGCGTGACCAAGGCGACGTCGAATCCGCGCGGTCACTCTACCAGGAGGGTCTTGACACCTTTCGCGAACTCGGTGATCGATGGGGAATAGCCGGCTCACTCGCTGACTTGGGAAACTTGGCTCGGGATCAGGAGAACTATGATGTGGCGGAGTCGCTCTACAGGGAAAGCATGAGAATGTTCCAGGCACTGGGCCACAAAAGAGGTATTGCACGTGTGCTGGAATGCTTCGCCTGCTCCGCCGCTGCACGCCGGTTACCCGCCCGTTCCCTCCGACTGGCTGGCGCGGCGGCTGCGCTCCGCCAAACCGTTGGCGCGCCACTTACACCCTTAGAGCAGACCAGACTGGAAAGAGGTCTGGAGCCTGCACGGCAAATGCTGACCAACTCGACAGGCACGGCGGTATGGTTCGAGGGCTGGACGGTGCCGGTCGAGAAAGCGATTGAGGAGGTGCTGATGCCACATTCTGCGGTTCGCTCGGCTACGGCCTCGCGGAGCCCGGACGACCCAGCCACATGATTGGTGCCCGGCGGCTCAGGCCGCTTGCGCCCGGGGCAATCCACACTTATTCCGCAGTTGTCGGGTCGATCAGTCTGCGGACTGCGGAGATGCGATTCGCGGGGAAGCCCCCCCTTCGTGCATGTTCCCTGACCGCCGCCTCGTCGGGAGCGAGATACACACAATAGAGCTTGTCTCCTGTGACGTAGCTATGCAGCCACTGAATGGCAGGACCCATTCCTTTCAGAACAGTCACAGACTTTTGAGAGATTTCGCGCACTTCGGTATCGGATAGATTTCCGATTCCCGGTATTTCGCGTTCGATCACGAACTTGGGCATGGCTGCCGCCTGATGGAGACATATGCTAGCAATGAATGAGACTTGCTTCAAGACGGCTTGTGGCTGCACCGTGTGGCTTCTCTTACCGCAACGCACCTTGTTCATGGTTGACCGACGCCGGGCGTCCGTCGCGAGCAGCTGCGTGAACGATGATTACGAGGGCCGAGGTACGCAATGGACATCAGATCCGTCCAAAAACCGCTAAAAGACGAATACCGCAAGGACCCGAATAAGTCGCGGATCACGCTTACCGCAAGGGGCGGGCAAACCGAAACACCGGTAGCTTGCTCCGTTGATATTGGACGCACCATATATCAGGCGCAAGCACACACAGGAGTCGGCGGCACCGGAACCGCCGCCTGCTCCGGCGACCTCCTGCTCGGAGCCTTGGCAGCTTGCGCACAGATAACCTGCCAGATGGTTGCTGCGGCCATGGGTATAAAGACCGAACACATCGACGTCACTATTGAAGGCGACTTGGATCTTCGGGGCACGCTGGGTATCTCAAAAGATGTGTCCGTCGGCTTTGACCACATTCGTGTTCGTTTCGAGATTCTTGCGCCGCATGCGACAGCGGAGGAACTACGCGGCTTGCGCGAAAAGACAGAGCAATATTGTGTAGTGATGCAAACGTTGCTCCGTCCGCCGGCACTCCACGCGGAGTGGATCGGGGCGGGATAAAGCAATAATACGAAGGTAACCTCGGGAACAAGTTGCCGCAGCTGGCGGTCTCGGATTGGCGACCAAGAATGGAGCTTACCCTGGACCAGCATCCGTCAAAACGGGCAACTCGTGCCTGTGGGTGACCTGCACATCGTGCACCAGGACAGGGTCTCCAATGAGCTGCGATTCTTTTTATCGCACTTTCCGCACCGCTTGATCTCCCAAGATCTTAGCCGGAAGCGGAACTACTTCCTCCTGAAAGAAAAATCTGGCTGAAAGAAAAATAACACTTCACACATAAACTTCTCTTAGAAATACGATGCAAAAGATGGCCAGTAATAATCGACCACTCGGAAACTGCTTGAGCGATATTCTCAATCTGATACAGAATTAGAGCGCCAACGCCGAGATCAGGATTCGTCGAGGACGCGCTTGTAATAGGTTTCGTAGGCGGGGATGACGTCGTTGGCGCAGAATTTTTTCTTGGCGTTGATGCGGGCGATTTTGCCCATTTCGCGTCCGCAGTCGGCGCGGGATAAGATTTCGATGGCGTAGCGGGCCGCTTCCTTTACATCGCCGGGTTGCACTAAATATCCATCCACACCGTGCTCAACGACTTCGGGGACGCCGCCGACGTTTGTGGCGATGACCGGGACTTCGCAGGCCATGGCTTCGAGGGCGGCGAGGCCGAAGGATTCGAGCTGAGAGGGAAGCAGAAAAAGATCGGCAGCGGCGAGCTTTACGTAGACAGCGTCTTGTTTGCCGAGGAAGAAAACGTCTTTCTGGAGGCAGTGCTTGCGGACCAGGTATTCAGCGGCGCCGCGGTCCGGGCCATCGCCGATGAGAACGAGCTTGGCGGGCATTTTGGCGCGGACAATGGCGAAAATTTCGACGGCGTCGGTGAGGCGCTTGACGGGGCGGAAATTCGAGAGGTGCATGAGAATGGGTTCGCCGTTGGGCGCCCACTGGGCGGCTAAACCTTTGTCGGCGGTGCGATTGTACAGATCGCAGTTCACGAAATTGGGAATGACTGCGATGGGGCGCTTGATCTCGAATTCTTTGATAGTTTGGTTGAGCAAATAGCGGGAGATGGCGGTGACCCCGTCGCTCTGCTCGATGGAAAAGCGCGTGATGGGCAGGTAGCTGCGGTTGCTGCCGACGAGGGTGATGTCCGTGCCGTGAAGAGTGGTGACGAAAGGGAGCCGTGGCGGCGCGGCCATCGAGCGCGCGAGCATGGCGCTGACGGAATGGGGAATGGCGTAGTGGACGTGGAGCAGGTCGAGCGACTCGGATTCGAACACTTCGAGCATTTTTGTGGCGAGCGCCAGCGTGTACGGCGGATGATCGAAGAGCGGGTAGGAAACCACTTCCACTTCGTGGAAATGAATGCGCGGATCGTTGGGGTTCATGCGGATCGGCGGGGCATAACTGATGAAATGAATTTCATGGCCGCGCGCGGCAAGCTCCATGCCCAGCTCGGTGGCCACGACGCCGGAGCCGCCGTAGGTGGGATAACAGGTTATACCGATGCGCATGGGATGTGCTTTCGGGTCTCCTTCACGTCAGGGGAGCCGCTAAGATACAACAGATTCAATTTCGGCCGCTTGTATCTACAAGATAGAGAAGCACGGGTCTCCTTCGGCTGCGCTCAGGACAAGTTCAGACACGCCACCACAGCGGCCAAGATCCCGACCGGGTCGGGATGAATTCCTCCCCGCCGCTACGCCGGCTTGCGGGACAGGGAGCCGAATGCTAGAGTCGCGCGCACCGCGTGGGACATGAAGTGACGATGTGACACCTCCATTAGACGCGGGGATAGGGAATTCCGTGACACGACTTTCTGGCAAGGTGGCACTGGTTACAGGCGGAGGCACGGGGATCGGTCGAGCGATCGCGCTGGAGTTTGCGCGGGAAGGCGCGAGTGTGTCCGTGGCCGGACGACGGTTGGAAAAACTTCGCGAGGTGATCAGCGAAGTTCAAAAGGCGGGCGGCGCCGGATTGGCAATGGAGTGCGATGTGACCCGCGTGCGGGACGTCGAACGCGCGGTCAAAGGGACGGTAGAGCGATTCGGGCGTCTGAATGTGCTGGTGAACAATGCGGGAACGCTGCATGTATCGACCGTGGAGGAGATCAGCGAGGAAGAGTGGGACCACGTGATGACGGTCAATGTGAAGGGTCCATTTCTGATGTCGCGGGCGGTGCTGCCGGAGTTTCGGAAGTGCGGCGGGGGAGCCGTCGTGAACATTGGCTCAGTGCTTGGACTCGTGGCGATGAAAGATCGTGCGGCGTACTGCGCATCGAAAGGCGGAGTAACGATGCTGACGAAGGCTATGGCCATCGATCACGGGCACGAGAACATACGCGTAAATTGCATCTGCCCTTCGATCGTGGAGACGGAATTGGTGAAGGGACTCTTCGACGCCAGCGAGCAAGGAGAGGCGCGGCGCAAGAGGCGCTTGGCCTTGATCCCCTTGGGGCGCTTCGGGCGGCCCGTGGATGTGGCGGAACTGGCAGTATTTCTGGCTTCGGAGGACTCGTCTTGGCTCACAGGTGCGGCGATTCCGCTGGATGGAGGGCTGACTGCGTACTGAGTCTTAAGTTCTTAGCGCGAAGAGAAGAGGAGTTGATTGAGCGGGGATAGCGACGAAGCCCTGAAGGGCTCGCTGGAAAGCGGCGATGCACGATGACCAAGAAAATGTGCAAAGAGGAGAAACGGGTTACGGAACTCGTGCGCAAGCGGATGAAGGAAAGTCGCTCGACGGAGCTTCTGGGATTCGACGTGGAAAGCGTGCATGCGGGACGGGCCATTTTCCGGCTGGACGTGAGGCCAAATCACAAGCAGATTCACGGCGTGGTTCACGGAGGCATTTTGGCGGCGCTAGCGGATACTACGGCCGCGATCGCGGCTTATACGGTGATACCCAGGGGGACGGAGATTGCTACGGTGGAGCTAAGCATCAACTATCTCGAGCCGGTGCCGGGCGGACGCATCAAAGCAGATGCGCGCGTGTTGCGCGCGGGGAGAAATTTTGTTGTGACCGAGTGCGAAATCATTAACCAGGACGGATCGCTGGCCGCAAAGGCGCTGCTCACCTTCGGAGCAACTGCAGGACATTCTCTTTACAAGTAGCGGGCTTACTCGTCGCCACCCTGAGCCGATTCTTCTCCATCTTTGTAGACGTACTTGATCACGCGTTTGAAGATGAGCAGATTGGGGCTGCCCTGGCGGGTGAGCTTGATGCAATCGCGGTCGTACCATTCGACGGTACCGCGAAGCAGTTCACCATCCTCGAGAACGACGGCCATCGGCGTATGCGACTGCATCTGCTTGACCCAATAGAAGTTCTCGGCGTGGGTCGTTTCCGGCGGCGCGGGCTTCTTGCTCGGGATAGGACCGTTGTGCGGCGGGCGGGGTGCGCTCGGCTCCTTGACGTCCGGGAAACCCGGGCGAAACATACGGCGGTTCACCATGACTGCTCCTTCTAACCTGCGGGTGTGGAATATCTGCTTCCTATGATGCGCGCGGAAGCCGGCGGGTTACAGTTTAGCGATTTAATTTTGTAATGGGAAATAATCGTCAGCGCTGATCGGGGGCGGGCGCAGAAACGCGCAAAAGTGCGGGCCCAAGAGATGTGGCCAGGGCGTCAAGGCCGAGTTGACGGTTTAAATTGCGGCGCGCGCCCGCGTAGAGATCGTCAAAACCGGCGATAGCGCGGAGAACCCAGGCACAATCCACGATTTTGCCGAGCAACTCCAATTCTTTCGTGAGCGCAGCATTGCGCAACACCGGCTCTTTCACTTTGGACGTAAGTTCAAGAAGATCGGTGAGCAAGCCGTAGAAGACGCCGATTTGTTCCTCGAAAGAGGAATCGCGGTCCTTGGTGAGAGCCGATGTATCTGAGAATAGCTGGGCGAAACCTTGACCTTGCGCGGCACGTTGGAGGATGCTCAGCGCGTTCCTCCGGCGCTGGGCGGCTGCATCCACATCCATTTCCATGGCGAGGCCCGGACTGCCCTCGGCGAGTTGCGCAGCGAGTTTGATTTCCGCCGGTTTGCGATCGGTGTTTTCTTTCAGAATCTTTTCCACGGCCGACTGCGGCAGCGGCGCAAAATGAAATTGCAGGCAGCGCGAGACGATAGTCGGCAGAAGCGCATAGGGCGAGGGCGCGGTGAGGATGAGCGTCGCCGAACCGGGAGGCTCCTCGAGGATTTTCAGAAAGACGTTGGCGACATCCCAGCGCATGGTCTCCGCACCATCGAGGATGAAAACGCGGCGGCGGCCAACGGGTTGAAAGTAGGCAGCGCGCTGAACGGCGCGCAACTGTCCGACACGCAACATCGGGCGCGCTACCGGGCTCTTCAGACGGACAGGATCGGGCACGAGCGCCCACACGTCAGAGTGGGACTGCAGGATCAGAGGCATACGCTCGACAGTGGCTGCGTCGGCACTCTCGCCACGCTCGACGAGTCCCTGCTCAAGCAGCGTTTGCGGATCGGCGAGTTGGACAATGCGCTGGCAAGTGGCGCATTCGCCGCAGAAGTCATCCGTAAGGCGCTCGCAATTCGCGGCCTGTGCAAACATGCGCGCCAGAGTGAATTTGCCAACGCCGCGCGAGCCGGTGAAGAGCAACGCGTGGGGAACACGTTTGCTGCGGAGAGCGCCGCGGAGCGCCGTGACAATCCGTTGGTTGCCGAGAAATTCAGAAAATCCCATACGCTAGCGCTCCTCACCCGCGGAAGCCGAAGAAAGCACTCCTTCGACAGCGGCAAGGACGTCGACGGCAATTTCTTCTGGTTCGCGCATGGCGCTGAGGGTGGCATCAAAACATTGAATGGTGGCCCACGGCGCGCGGCGGGAGAGCGAGTCGTACATCTCGGCTGCGTCTTCCAGGTGCCGCAGGCTGGCTTCGAGCAAATCTTTTGGCGCGGAGGTGTAGCTGCGCGCAGATTTGCGTTCGACCAGGCGCTGCGCTTCTCGAGGCGGCATTCGAAGGTAGAGGATGAGGCTTTCGCAGGGTAGGCCGTAGATGCCGTACTCAAGATGCTCGATCCATTCCAGGAATTTGGAGCGCATCGCCGGGGGAACGCGAGCGGTTTGGTGAGCGAGGTTGGAACCGATGTACCGGTCCACCAGAACAATTTGGCCGTTGTTCAGGGCCGCTTGGAGTTTAGGCTTGGTTTCGAAGCGGTCGCCGGCATAGAGCAGTGCCGCGAAATGGGGGTCGACGCTCTCCAGCGGGCCTAGATCGCCATTCAGGAATTGGCCGACCATTTTACCGAACCAGGAATCATATTGAGGGAAGCCGGTGGAATACACGGAGTGGCCGCGAGCCTTGAGGGCCAGCGTCAGGAGATCGACTTGCGTACGCTTGCCACTACCATCGATGCCTTCGATGGCGATGAGTTTTCCGGAAGCGGTCATTTTCGGTGTGACCGCGGTTCCATCAGCGGCCGAAAGCCAGTCTAACCGCAGAGACTCTGCGCTGCAATGCTGCGCGTGCTAGGATTCGGATTCGAACATGGCGCAAACTTCGGTGAGAGAAAATCTGCTGCGAATTCAAGGGCAGATTGCCAGTGCGGCGGCGCGCGCGGGGCGAAGAGCGGATCAGATCACCCTTATCGGAGTGTCGAAGACGCATCCGGCAAGCGCCATCCGCGAAGCGTATGAAGCAGGGGTGAGGCACTTTGGCGAAAACCGCGTCCAGGAATGGGAAGAGAAGCGCGCCGGTACAGAAGGATTGGCAGCGACCTGGCACTTGATCGGGCATTTACAGAGCAACAAGGCGGCGCGGGCGGCGAAGCTTTTCGACAGCATAGATTCCGTCGATGACCTTGCGATCGCACAGCGGCTGGACCGCGCCCGGGCCGAGGCAAGTATCACGGACAAACTTCGTGTTCTAATCGAAGTGCGCATGGCGGGGGAAGAAACGAAGAGCGGCATGGGGTTTGAGGAGCTTTCCACGGCGGCGGAGAAAGTGAGGGAACTTCCCTGGTTGCAGCTTGTGGGACTGATGTGCATTCCTCCCTTTCTAGAAGAGTCTGAGCAGATCCGGCCCTATTTCAGACGCCTGAGAGATCTGCGCGACGAACTGGCAGGAAAACTGGGTTTGGCCCTGCCCGTTCTGTCGATGGGAATGTCCCACGATTTTGAAGTAGCAATCGAAGAGGGTGCGACTGAAGTACGTATCGGAACGGCGCTCTTTGGGAGTCGAGCCGTCAAATAAGGAATCGTTAGGAGTCTGATGCTGGAGGTCCGAGAGCGGGAAGGAACGGTGATGTTTTCGGTGAGGGTGCAGCCGCGAGCGAACAAAGATGAAATTTCAGGTGAAATAGCAGGCGCTCTGAAAGTGCGGCTGCGAGCGCCGGCTGTGGAGGACCGGGCAAATGGGGCGCTGGTGGAATTCCTGGCGCAACTTTTGAAAACGCCTAGGTCGGCTGTTAGAATTCTGGGCGGCGAAAGAAGCCGCACGAAACGCATTGAAATCCGTGGTGTGACCCAGCAGCAGATCCTCGCGCTGTTGGTGCGGGATGCTTGAAGCTTCACGGTTGAATTTTGCCCGAGGATGGAGCCGAATCCCCGAATGAGCGCAGACATTCAAGGCATCCAGAGCGATTTACGGGCCGCCAAGATCGACGGCTGGCTCTTTTATGATTTTCGCGGACGCGATCCCATCGCGCAGCACATCCTGAGTCTTCCGGCAGGAATGAGGACGCGAAGGTGGTTCTATTTCGTTCCGGCAAAGGGAACGCCAAAGAAGCTAGTGCACAAGATTGAGACGCAGTCGCTGGCGGCGTTGCCCGGGGAGACGCGGTATTACTCGGCGCAGGATGAACTGCGAAAAAACCTGAAAAAAATGTTCGGCCGCGCGAGGAACGTGGCTATGCAATATTCGCCGAAAAACGCGATTCCCTATGTGGCCATGGTGGACGCGGGGACGATTGAACTCGTGCGCAGCTGCGGCCCGAAGGTGGTCAGTTCGGCGGACCTGGTGCAGAAGTACGAGGCGTGCTGGAGCGCCGAGCAGCTCGAATCGCATCTTTCGGCCGGGGTGGCCATCGACCGGATCGTGCGCGAGGCTTTTCAGCTCGCCGCGAAGAGCGTACGCGAGAAAAAAACGCTGACGGAATTCGATCTGAAGAACTGGATACTGAAGGAATTCGATGCTGCGGGAATCTGGACCGAGGAAGGGCCTGATATCGCCGTCAACGCCCACGCCAGCGACCCTCACTATGGCCCCACGGCGGAGTCCGCTTCGCCAATTCGCGAGGGAGATCTGCTTTTGACGGATGTTTGGGGGAAGAAGAAGACGCCCGGGAGCGTTTATTACGACATCACTTGGATGGGATACTTGGGCGCGAAAGTGCCAGAGAAATATGCGAAGGTGTTCGCCGTCGTGCGCGAGGCGCGTGAAACGGCGACCGACTTGATTCGCAAACACATTGCCACGGGGAGGCCGCTGCAAGGATGGCAAGTGGACAAGGCCGCGCGCCGCGTGATTGAAAAAGCGGGTTACGGAAAATATTTCTTTCACCGCACCGGGCACAGCATTGGAGAAAGAGTGCACGGTAATGGCGTGAATATGGACGGGCTTGAAACACATGACGTGAGGCACCTGATCCCGAATACCTGTAATTCGGTTGAGCCGGGAATTTATTTGCCGGAATTCGGCGTACGCAGTGAAGTGAATGTGTATATCGGCGACCGTGAGGCTCGCGTGACGGGGGCGATCCAGGAAGAAATTCTGGCGTTGCTAGCATAACCAGGAATAGAAGGAAGATCGATGGCAGACGAGGCAGCGGCACCAGCGGCTCCGGCGCAGGATTCCAGACGCAAGACGATGGCTTTGGTCATCGGCGTGGCAGGATGGCTTGTGCCGGGATTGGGTCATGTTCTCATGAAGATGTGGGGCCGCGCGGCGGCGTGTTTTCTGACGGTAGCCATTCTGGTGGTTCTTGGCACCGGGATGCGCGGCAACGTTTTTAGTTCAAGCGGGAACGATGCTTTCGATTCGCTGGGCTATTTGGCGGATCTGGGCACGGGAGCCTTTTATCTGGTGGCCAGGTCGCTCGAAACGAACGGCGCGGACGTCTCGCACGCGGGCGGCGATTATGGGACACGGTTCCTCGCCACGGCGGGTGTGCTGAATCTGCTAGCGGCACTGCATGCCTATGAAGCAGCGCGAGGACGAAAAGCATGAACGCAGGAATGGGATTCAAGCTTAGTCATCTGCAATCCATGTTGCTTTTCGCGCTGCTGATTTCCATCGCCTTTGGCTTCCTGAGTCGGCGGCGGGCGATCGATCGTGTGAAATACATCGTGTGGTCGATGTTTCTGTTTCTGTTGATCGGCGTGGGAATCGGATGGGCGATGTATCCGTTCTCCCGCTGAAACAGCGCTATTTTCGTGACGAATTGACAGTAATTTTCCGCGGATGTTATTGTCACTAGAGCGGACCGAGGTAGCTCGGTGCTAGAGCAGCCCATTCGTAATACGAGTATACCTACTATAATCAACAAGATAGCTAAAAGTGGTGTTGCTGGTGCTTCATAAACGCGTTATCCGTGGACGCGCCAAGCTGGCATGATCGCACCAGACCTTGTTCTTCACTACCGGGGCTTATCTCACTCCAGGCACTCAATCTTCGACGAACGACTTTAGCTTGGACAGCGCCTGATCCCACTGCTCGGAGAGGAGATCGAGATATTTCTTCATTTGTTCAACCGGCTCCGGATTAAATTCGAATAGATTCTCGCGACCCATACGGACGCTGTGCACAATTCCTACACTCTCCAGCACTCGAAGATGCTTGGTGATCGCCTGCCGGGTCAGCTTCGAACCCTCCGTTAGCTGAGAGATCGAGTGAGGCTGCCCGCCGCAGAGCTTCGCAACCAGCGATAGCCGTGTCTCGTCGCCGAGCGCGGCAAATACAGGTGCACGAAGGTGCCGTTTGGCGGCCATGCTGCTACGACGTTTGTGCGACATGCTTCTCGATGTTCTTCATTTGCTCGGTCCAGCCGCCGTCATTCATGCGGAATGCTTCGATGCGGCGGTCGCTGGGGACTTTCTCGAAGCCGGACTCGGTGAGCAGAAGCAATGTGCCGCTCGTGGTCTTCTCCAGCCTAAATTCGACGAGCGTGGGCGTCTCCTTTGAATAATCCATTTTGGGATCCACGGCATAAGGATGCCAGGTGAAGGAAAAGAGTCGTTCGGGCTCTATTTTCTGCACGACGGCCTCCCATTTGAGGTGCTCGTAACCAGGATAGGTAACCCGGCCACGCGAGACCTGACCCGGTACGAACGGCCCATCCAGTTTCACACGAAACCACTCGCCAAACTCCCGGTAATCTGTCAGCGCACGCCAGACCCGCGAAACGGGCGCCTTGAGTTCAATACGCTTCTCAATACGATTATCCATCTTAAGCAACCTCCGAGTTGCATATTAGCTTGGCGCGCCCCCAAAAGCAACCTTTTAGTTGCTCTTTCTGCGGCAGGATCCCCTGGTCCTATCCCTCACCGCGACAAGTCGAGCGGTGAAGCGGGCCCGAATTGAACGCGATGAGGGATTGCGAACTGAATTCGAGACGAAAGGCCGGAAGGCGGGGTTCGTTTTTTCCTACTCTCTGTACCGGGTGTATATTGAAACGATGGCAACCTCCAAAAAAGTTCGCCTGACAGACCGGCAGTTCGCGCGAATCGGGCGCGTACTTGCTGAACCGCGGCGCGTCCAGATCCTCAAAGACATCGGGGCTTTGGACCATCCGATGGCTTGCACGAGGTTGCACCAGATCCACGCCATAAGTTATCCGACTCTGTCGCATCACATTAAAGAGCTGGAAACGGCCGGCTTGATCCAGATCGTTCGCGACGGCAAGTTCGCGAACCTTATCCTCCAGCGCCATATCCTACACGCCTACCTAAACAGACTTTCGAAAATCTAACCCTACCTAACCTCGGCATGCAGCTCGAATAGTTAGATACCACGCTCCTCGTTGGTGTCGTCAACGGCCCTAGCAAACACAAGCTTTAGGCACTCTTGTCTGTAACTTTCGCCCAACGCGCTTTCGCGCCGCGGTCCCAGCTCGACTGGATTCAGGGCGATTCCATGCTCAAAGGAGAATCAGGCCGTGGCGGATGCCGATTGCCACGGCCTCCGTGCGAGTGGAGGCACCAAGTTTGCCAAGGATGGAGGCGACGTGGAATTTGGCGGTGTTGTCGGAGATGACGAGACGCGCGGCGATTTCCTTGTTTCCAAGTCCGGTGGCGAGCATCTGGAGTACTTCCCGTTCGCGCTTGGTGAGCGGCTCGACAAGCGGGACAATCTCTGTGGCTGATGACGTGGGCGTTGGTAGAAACGCGCTGACTTCGGCTGGATGCATGACGATCAGGCCAGCGGCAACCGCTTGGAGGGCTGCCTGCAATTGCGGCGCTGAAATCTCACGCGGCAAGACGGCTCGCACGCCGTTTCTGAATGCTTCCGCAATTCGAGCCTGATCCGGCTGGTCGGCGAGCAGCACGACGGCCGCCTGGTCAGTGACATCCGCGAGCGCGAGCCCCGCGCGTCCCCCTTCGCCAGCGTCATGCGTCCCGTCGACTAGAAGGATATCCGGCTCGGATTCGAGCAGTTCTTCATCTAGTGAACCGAGATCCTGCGTACCGCCGACGGCTTCGAACCCTGCATCCGCGAGCACACTGCGTAGGCCGGCTCGCACGACCGAGGACGGCGCGATGATAAAGACCCGAATCACGCCGCGATCGTGCTCCTTCCTGCCGTTGCGCCGAGTTGCACGGTGACGCGACGAATTTGCCTATAGTCGCCGCGCAGGAATTCCAGCCGCAAAACGCGTAGGCGGCTGCCCTCCACGGCCTGCGCGAGATCTTCAAGCGAGGCGAAGGCGCGGTCGTCGGCGCCGAGCAAAATATCACCGGGCAGAAGCGCCGCTTGCGCCGCCGGGCTGCCTGGCTCCACGTCAAGAAGCACCAAGCCGAAGCAAGTACCGTCACGCCGCGGCACGCGCACGGGATGGACGCTGACGCCGAGCCAGCCATCGCTCGCGCCCGCACCCAAAAGCTGGCGCACCGCATTGCTCGGAACAGCAAGCGCCAGACGGTCGGCAACCATAGTGTTGATTCCGATTACGCGCCCTTGTCGATCGGCGAGTGGACCGCCGGAATTGCCGGGCGCGAGACGCACGCTTGCCTGCACCCAACTTTGCGTGCCGAGCCTCCGCAGAGGGCCTAGCGCGTGGATCACGCCGGTGGTCAATGCGCCAACAAAGCCCATTGGATTACCGATCGCGATGGCCAGCTCGCCTGGGCGCACCTGCGAAGAATCGGCCGGAAGTGCCGCGGGGAGATCCTTCCCGTTGATGTGCAGGAGCGCTAGGTCGCGCCGAGGATCGCGGCTCATGGTCTCTGCAGGCAGTTCACGGCCGTCCCAAAGTCGCACGCTCAAGGCAGAGTTGCGTGCTACGTGCGCGTTGGTCACGATAATGCCGTCGCTTGTCCAGATCACGCCGGAGCCGTTGCCGCAGGAGCCTGCGTCGATCAGAACCGTCGAGCGGCGGAGCTGTTCAGCGATCTCGCCAAATCCCGTGACGGCCATTTCATTCGCCTTTGTGCTCGCGTTCGCTCACGACGATGTTCACGGTTTGCGCTGCACCACCGCGCACGATTTTCGCGGAGAGTGTTTTGCCGATGTCTTCGCCGGACAAGTGCGACTGCACGTTCTCGAGCTGGGTGATGGGCTTCCCCTCGAGCGAAATCAGGATGTCGCCAATCACCATTCCTGCTTTGTGCGCGGGGCTCTCCGGCTCTACTTCAAGGACGATGGCCGCTGTTTTTTCCACGCGCTGAAGGGACTGGCGCAACGCCTCCGGCAAACGCACGGGCTGCAACCCGACACCGAGATAGCCGCGGGGGACACGGCCCTTCTGAAGAATGACATCGACAACGCGGTTCACCGTCGCTGTGGGAATAGCGATGGCGCCGAATCGTGCGAAACGCGGCGTGGCGAGGCCAAAAACCTTGCCGTGCGCTTCAACGGCAGCGCCACCGACGGCGGTAGGCTGTAACGCTAGGTCGAGCCGAATGTAAGGCGCGAGAGCCACCCCGGTCCACGTTTTACGTTCGGACGCAACGAGACTGACGACGCCGAATGTGGCGACCGGTCCGCTGGCACGCGTCCGGCCGACGACGAGCGCGAGAGCGCCCGGCTTTACCTCAGCCGCGTCAGCGGTTTCGACCGGGGAAGCAGTTGCTTCACTGCACTTCAACACCGCGAGATCCGTCGTGGGGTCGCGTCCTTTGAGCGAGGCGGGAACGACGTGGCCATCCGGAAGGGTCACTTGAATTTCTTCGTCGCGCCGTAGCGCATGTTCGGCGGTAACAATCACTCCCGGCCGCCAGATGACACCAGTGGAAGAACCCCTGGCTTCCGCGTGCACGGCAACCGCGGCCATCGCTGTACGGTCCGTGACCTGGGCGAGGGCGTTGGAAAGATCGATCAGTGTGGCAGACATTGCTGCACCTCCATGAACAAGATGCGCCAACCCCAGGTGTATCTACATCCGCCGTTTGGGTAGGTCGAGACCCCGAAAATGGGCAGGTGCCATGCCATGACTGAGCCCGGGAGGAGGGGAGATAGGGCACTGCGTCAAATACCAAATATTCTTGCCTTGTCACGACATTGCGCGGAAGCTGTCCGAGCGTGCTCTAATACTCAAGGTTCCTATTGCGCCTTAGAGGGAAAATGTCCTCTCCGCCAATACCCAGCGCTCGATGCTCGAACCCAAGCTTTTCCAGCCCTGACCGCGGCCCCAATCAGCCGCTTTGCTCCGGCAGCAAGCCCCGAGACGTCTAGAAGGGCGAAATCCTGTTCGAGCCCGGTGACACAAATGTGCCGTTTTTCGTTTTGCGCCGCCCGGAGATCATGGTCATTACACCGGTGAATTCGCCGGGGCGGCATCCGTAGTGGAATTTTCTCCAAAGATGGCCATCCGCAACTCCCGGCCCGGCAACTCGCGCTTCCAGTAGTCATAGTGTGCGACCGGGTAGCAGTAGACGGCTTTATCGCTCCGGCGTGGACGCTGAGGTCCGCCTGGCGGTCGCCGTCGAGATTAAGCTTGCGCAAAGCGACGCTGCCGCGACCGGTTGTTTGTAGATCGCTGTAGTAACGCTCCTTCCGTGCCGCGTCACTTCTCGCGGGAGTCCGATGTTCAATGAAACTAGCTTCATCTCGCGCTGGTCCCTTCCATCCGCTTTTCTGATTGCTCGAATTAGCTCGGTACTCCCCCCAGCGCCTTGTAAAGAGCGATTACCGCCACATAGACATCTTTTTCGCTTTCAGCGACGGCATCCTCGGCTTGCAACTGCGTGCGTTCGGCATCCAGCAATGAGAGAAAATCAACTACTCCTTCGCGATAGCGCAAGCGGGCGATATCGGCAGCACGCTTGCTCTCGCGGGCCTGATCGTTCAATTTGATGAGTCGTGCTTGCTGTGCATGATAGTTCGCGAGTGCATTTTCCGTTTCTTCA
>QHZC01000006.1 GCA_003224515.1 Acidobacteriota bacterium | reverse complement strand
GCCGCCGCGGTCGAGTTGAAAACCGTGCTCGACGAATTCCGCGTCTTAATCGAGAATGCCTACCGCGAATCGCAAATCCAAATTGTATGGCAAGTCCCTCAGCCACTGCCGCTAGTTTACGCGGACCGCTATGGACTCATGCAAGTCTTCTTGAATGTAGCAAAGAACAGCCAACGTGCAATGCTGTCGACGGAGTCAAAGAGGCTATGCGTAAGAGCATCGGAGGAAGCAAGCCGGGTGGTTATCCGCTTCGAAGATACTGGCGTCGGCATCGCCTCTCCGGAAAATCTGTTCCGGCCTTTTCAGCGCGGGGCTGACTCTGGGGGTCTGGGCCTTTATGTTTCGCGCGCGATAATGAGGAGTTTCGGCGGTGAATTAGCCTACGAGCCCAAACCTGCGGGGTGCTGCTTCGCTATATCCGTGCCTGCATTGTGTGCTATCGAGGAAGTCGTCCATGCCTGAAGCAACAGAAAAGACGATTGCCATCTTAATCGTCGACGACCATGCTCTTTTTCGCGAGAGTTTGGTGCGGCTCTTGCACGCAGAACGAGGGTTCGAAAGGGTTCTGCAGAAAAGGCAAGTGGATGTCGTGCTGCTTGATTTTGATCTTGGAGAAAGTAACGGAACGCAATTCCTGAGTTCCGCGAAGCGACAAGGCTTTGGCGGCAAGGTCTTGGTCGTGACTGCAGTCGTCAACCAAGGCCAGGCAGCCGAGTTGATCCACGCTGGTATTTCAGGGATTTTTATGAAGCACCACTCTGCGGCGTTACTCGCGCAAGCGATCCGCGACGTAGTGAACGGAAAAGTGTTCTTCGACCAAGAGCTTTTGCAGGCAGCCGTAGCGGCTGAGACGAAATATACTGCTCATTCTCCTCCAGAGCAATTTACGCAACGAGAGCGGCAGGTCCTTTTCTTTGTCTTTGAAGGCCTAGCTAACAAGGAAATTGCCGAGCGAATTGGCGTTTCCGAGAGTTCAGTTAAAGCTACGCTCCAGCAACTCTTTGCCAAGACAGGCACGCATACTCGCGCTCAGCTCGTTCGCATCGCTTTGGAACAGCACAAGCACAAGCTCTAGTTCAAGAGTGCATGAGCCAGACGCGGTGAGACCGTTTCAGTGGATACCTCACAAAGCCGGCGTTCCAGCTCAACTATGCCCCGTCCCAGCATGCGATCCGTGTTGCGTCGCAGCATTGGAAACCGCTGTAAAGCAGTCTCGAAGGTTGCCGCATCCCAAACCAGCGTCCTGCATTTCTCCAGCGCTTGCGCCGTCGAGGAGTGTATGCCCTACGGCCCCAAGCCAAGCCTGCCAATTATTTCGCCGAGAAGGTCGAGTCGCGGTACCACTTCCAGGCCCCTTCCACTGACCTGCGTTATCTTCACGCGACCTTTGGTTAATAAAAATATCTCGTCTGCTGGATCACCCGAACAGAAGAGCACGTCACCAGTCTTGAAGTCTCTGGGACGGGCGCTAGACTGGATATCTGTAGAAATAGATTCAGGAAGGTCCGCAATTAACTCCGACACCTTCGCGATCGGATTTCTTTCACTTTTCACGTCCGAAGGTTGGGGAATCATCAAAGCTGAAGCGCTGAAGCTGCAATGATGGAAATCTAAAGCCGTCGTCAAGACCGATACTGGATACGCTGCGCCCGAATCAGTTCGAATCTGAACGGTACGATCAGCAAATTCGGATGGTTGCAGGCCCCCGCAACCATTTCTAAAGCCTGTCTCAGGACAGGTTTACGCAACTAGCCCGACTTGGACGGCAAATGCAAGGATTCACCTGATTGCGCATCGGCCCATCCATCCGGTATACACTTCGCGGAGTGTTTTACGAGATTTTCGCCAGTCACCCGCGACAGTGTTTCACGCCAGAGTAATTTGTTTTAATGTGCATCACTACCCCATTGACGCAAGACGTTGGTCGTATAGAATCCCGCAAAATTCTTTCCAAGGGGTTGTCCGATGATAATCAGCTACCTTCGAGCGGTTGTCGCCGCCGTTGGATGCCTTTTTCTGCTTTCAGCCTCAAGTCTTGGGCAGTTTGACTCCGGCCAAATCTCGGGCTTTATTTATGACAGTTTAGGGGCTGACGTACCGGGCGCAACGGTTACAGCAACGAATCAGGGAAACCTCGAAGAGCGCCGCACGAGCACCAACGAGGGGGGCCATTATGTTTTTCTAAACCTTCCCGTAGGAATCTACACCATATCGGTGGAGGCCAAAGGCTTCAACAAATTCGTCCAGAGAGATGTGAAACTGAGCGCCACTGACCATCTCTCGGTAGATATTACCCTGACGGTTGGAAGTATCACTCAGTCGGTGGAGGTCAACGCGTCATCTGCTCGCATCCAGACAGAGTCCGCACAAGTAAGTCGTACAATCGAGAATCGGCAAATCCAAGACCTCACATTGAATGGTCGCAATCCCATTTTCCTGGCCTTACTTAAACCTGGCGTGACAGGCGGCTCAATCGGCACGTTTGCTCCCGACGATGTAACGAACGGCGGGTTCAGCATCAACGGCGGTCGCGGCGATGAGTACGTGGTCATGGTGGATGGCGCGATTGCCACGCGAACACGTTCATCCGGATCAATGCTTGGGCCGCAGGACGTGGATACAGTCCAAGAGGTACAGATTTTGACAGCGAACTACTCTGCAGAATATGGGAGGTCATCGGCAGGTCAGATTCGCTTCGTCACCAAAAGTGGTACGCAACACTTTCACGGCGGTCTGGTTGAAAATTTCCGCAACTCGTGGCTGGATGCAAATAGCTGGACGCGCAATCACAGCCCCATTAGCTCAATCGCGTCGCATCCTGCTCCATTTCGCTTCAACCAATACGGGTACAACTTGGGTGGGCCGGTTTTTATTCCGGGGAAGTTCAATTCAGCGCGGACCAAACTGTTTTTCTTCGTGGCGCAGGAGTGGATTGCAAGGCGGGAGGACTTAACTCCCACAGGCACGGTGCCGAGCCTAGCCATGCGGCAGGGCGATTTCAGCGAGTTGCTCAATCCTTTAAACCGGTTCTTTGGCAGAGCGCGAGTCATCACCAATCCCCAAACGGGCCAGCCCTATCCGAATAACGTAGTTACTAACATCAGTCCCAACGGACAGGCATTGTTGAATGCCTTTCCGCTACCCACGCCCGGGTTTCAGCAAGGCTCTGCCAATTGGATGGGCACAGAACACCGCTGGTCTGATCTGCGCAAGGACACTTTGAAGATCGACTATCTGCTTAACCCAAAAGAACGCATTTCATTTCGGGCAACGCACATCCCGTGGAATTTCAATGACCCAACCACAGGCTTGTCGCACTTTCAGGAACTCTGGTCGCGGCCCAATTCCACTGGCGCTCTTAGTTTGGTCAGCATGATCTCTCCCATGTTCGTCAACGAGTTCACCTTCTCTGCGAATTCGGACGGCAAGGGCACAATTTTTAATGACCCGGCGTGCGGAGCCGCGTGCCAGCGCAGTACTTACGGCCTAACTTATCCCTATATATTCCCGGGGACGAAGTGGTTTGCCGAGAAACTCCCGACCATTCGCATCGACGGACTTTCGACGCTTGATGCGGATGCTTACCCGGGAACTTGGGCGGGGTTCGTGTACGCCTGGTCGGACAACATGACCAAGATTGTAAAAAACCACACTATCAAGTGGGGAGTTTTTATCGAGCACTCGGGGCAGAACGACCATATTCAGATCACGACAGCCTCGCCTCCGACAACTAACAACCAGAACGGGGCTTTCCGATTCTTCGACAACCGCCCCGGTGGGACGGGGCTGGCGCTCGGCAATGCGATCTCGGGTCTCTTTAGCGACTATTCGGAATTTGGTGCCAAGCCACAAACAGCATGGGTGTCAACGGCAACTGACCTCTTTATACAAGACAACTGGAAGGCCACGGCGAAGCTAACGGTAGAGGCAGGCGTGCGCTGGTCCTACTGGCCTCCGTGGCATAGTCGGTCGGATAGCATAGCCATGTTTGACCCCAATTTCTATGATCCCGCTCGGGCGGCGGTAATCGACCCCAAAAAAGGATCAATCGTCAGCGGCGACCCGCTCAACGGCATCGTTTTGCCCGAGGCTGCGCGGACAGGTCAGTTCTCACAACTTTATCACGGGCTATCCCCAGGGTTTTCGGAGACGCACAACAATGTCTTTCAGCCACGATTGGGAGTGGCCTATGCGTTCAACAGCAAGACGGCTGTTCGTGGAGGCGTCGGGGCATTTGCTAATCGAACCATGATAAATCGCGATACCGCGTTAGGAGGGAATCCGCCGTTCATGCCGCAAGAGACGGTGCTTAACGGGAACGCGGATGCACCCGGTGCCGGTGCTCTTTTCCCATTGAACACGACGATGCAGGATTTGATCTTCAAAGTACCAATGGCGTGGGATTGGAATACGGCGTTTCAGCGCGAGTTGCCTTGGGCGACCAACATGGAGGTTTCCTACGTGGGACGGGTTGGCCTTCACAATCAACGCAAGCGAAACATCAATCAGTTGGAGCCGGGGACGTTACAAGGCAATCCCGGCATCAACCCCAATTTCTTGCGGCCTTACCGTGGGTTGGGCATCATCGGAATCGCTGAAAACAGCGGCAGGTCGACTTACAACGGATTGCAGGTCAGCCTAGACAGGCGTTTCTCTTCGGGCCTGCAATTCGGCGCTGCATACACCCTAGCGAGTAGCCACGACAATTCCTCCGACCTGACGGATACGCTGCCGAACGCCTACGACGACCGCGCCTATTGGGGCATCTCTGATTTCGACCGAACGCACGTCTTAATCGTGAACTACATTTACGAACTTCCCTCTTTTAAGGGTGCTCCAAGTCTACTGCGCCGCGTTGCAGGTGATTGGGAGATTTCGGGAACCAATCAGTTTCAATCCGGCGCCCCTTTCACCATCAAGACAGGCGATGACTTCGCGGGAGTGGGGCCGGGAAGCGGAGCGCAGTTTTGGAATCAAATAGCCAGTGCTGATGTAGCCCGGACTTCCTTCACAAGTTCTGCCACATGGTTCAACAAAAATGCCTTCGCGCAGCCGGGGGCGGGGACGTTCGGAATACAGCAACGGAACGGCTTGCGCAATCCGGGTTTCTGGAGTTGGGATGTCGGGGTTCGCAAAAACATTCCAGCCACGGAAGCGCAGCGGGTGCAATTCCGGCTTGAGGTTTTCGATCTCCTCAACCACCCCAATTGGGACGTAGCCAATTCCAATCCCCGGAGCGGGTCCTTCGGACAGGTAACGAATAAACTTGGGCAGCGACAGATGCAACTGGCCCTGAAATACATTTTTTAAATGGCCTAAATGGAAATAGGTGAATCATGTTCCGATGTGAACGGGTGTGCCGATGAATGAACTATCCCGACGTGAATTTGCAAAACTGATCGCGGCGGCAGGTGTTGCTTCACGATTTCCGCAGATTCAAACCACCAATCGAGTAATCGGCATTCAGGTGGGAGCGGTGTCCTTTCTCGACGAAGGCATCGCCTCCGTGCTGGACCGCTTTCAGCGCGATAGCAACATTAACGCGCTCTTCGTGGCGGGTTTTACTTACGGACGAGGCATTGCAGGACGACAAGTCCCTGGCCAGCCCCTTCCGGATCATGGCAAGCAAGAGTACGACACCGAATTTCACGGAGGCAATTACGCGCGTACACACGAACAATACTACACGCATACTTCGTTAAAAAAGATTCAAGCGCCCGACCATCCCGGGTTTGATGTTCTCGCCGAAGTTTTACCGCAAGCGCAATCGCGACGGATAAAGACCTTCTGCTGGTATGAAGATGTCTTTCGCCGCGACCTAGCAGGCATTGACCGCCTGCAAGAAGTGACGCTGTCGGGCAAGAAGGCGAGCACGCTCTGTTTTCACAACTCCGAAGTGCAGGCATTTTGGCAGGCGCTTACCGAAGATTACGTGCGCAGCTATCCCATCGACGGCGTCATGTGGGGGAGCGAGCGGCAGGGTCCATTTGGCAACGCGATTGGGGCCATGCACGGCGGGGCTGGATCGAATCCCTTTGAGGTCACTTGCTTTTGCGATTTTTGCAAGCAACAGGCAAAGGCGCGGGGGATCGACGTAGAACGGACCATAGAGGGCTACAGAAAACTTGCAACCCTGGTGCGCGATGCACGGGGAAAATCGCGTCCGAGCGACGGCTACTTCGTTTCTTTCTGGCGGCTGCTGATCCAATATCCAGAAATTCTCGCATGGGAAAAGCTATGGAACGACGGGCAGCACAGCACGTACTCAAACATCTACCAACTGACGAAGTCGATTCGCCGGGAGGCCATGGTCGGCTGGCACATCTGGCATAACAATTCCTTCAGTCCATTCTATCGCGCGGCGCAAGACTACGCCGACTTTCGCAAGTATTCAGACTTCTTGAAAGTTGTGATGTACAACAATTGCGGCGGTCCCCGGCTTGCGTCCTATGTCAATAGCGTCAGCCAGACAATCTTCGAGGATTTTCCTGCGGAGGAAGTCCTTGGACTCACTTGCAAAACGCTGAACTATCAAGAGACGAATCTTGCGGAACTCCCGAGCAAGGGACTCTCGGCAAACTACGTCGAGCGGGAAACCCGCCGCGCGATTGCCGGGCTTTCCACTGACGGCCAGGCCCCGATCCAAATTTGGCCCGGGATTGATATTGATATTCCGACCCGCCGGGATGAAAAGAAAACCGAGCCACAGGATGTGCGCGAGGCTGTACGAGCCGCCCTTGGCGCTGGCGCAGACGGAGTAATCCTCTCACGCAAGTATTCGGAGATGCGCCTAGGGAATTTGCGCGCCGTTGGGGAGGCATTGCGCGCATGAGCACCATGAACAGGCGCTCTTTCCTTCTGCTTACAGCCGCCTCAGTTACCGCAAACCGCTCCGCCAATCTTTTCCAGTTAGGCGGCGACTCTACCAACAGCCCTCAGGCAAACACGCCTTCACATCCCTGGTATAGCGTCATGCGCCGCTGTGGACAGATCAATTACAACGAACAGGACCCGCTGACTATGAATGTCGACGCTTGGGGTGACTATTGGGCGTCGCTCAAGGTCGACGCGGTGCTCCTGAACGGCGGCGGCATTCTTGCCTTTTATCCGACCCAAGTGCCCTATCACCGTCGTAGCCAGTTCCTCGGCACGCGCGATCTATTCGGCGAGATGGTCGCCGCGATGAAGCGGCGCGGTATTCGGGCCGTCGCTCGCATGGATTGCAATCTCGCCTACGAAGATGCACTGAAGGCGCACCCGGAATGGTTCGAGCGCAACTCCGATGGATCGCCTAGACCTCACTTCGAGTCACCTTGGCTGTTCGCTACTTGCATGTTCAGTACCTACTTTTCCGAGCAGATGCCAGCAATCTACCGTGAGATCAATCGGCATTATCCTGTCGACGGCTTCTTCACAAATGGCTGGCCGTCCACAGGAGCCCTACGTGTGTGCTACTGCGAGAATTGTTATCGCCTGTACGAGAAGTTAGGCGGAGCGCCTCCGGCAGACACTGACGCCTCGAATCCGCTTTACCGCAAGTATTACCAGGCACATCTGGACCGCGTGCTGGAAGTCTGGCGTTTGTGGGACAACGTCGCGCGAGAGAAAAGCCCGGAATCCGTGTACGTCGGCAATCTTGGCGGTGGACTCGACACAGTCAAGGACTTAAAGCAGATTAGTCAGGCAGCGGCGTGGTTCAACGCCGATCATCAGGGCCGTTCAGGTGAAACTCCGATCTGGAACTGCGCGCAGCAAGGCCGCGTCGCGCAATCCGTCATGCAGGGCCGTACCATAACGAACGTCGCGGGGGCTTACAGCAATGCGCAACCAAGCTGGCGGCACGTCTCCAAATCGCCTGCCGAATTAACTCTATGGCTCGCACAGACCACGGCCAGCGGCATGGTGCCTTGGTTTCATTGGCTAGGCGGTTCTCCCGAGGACAATCGCTGGCGGGAAGTTGGTCGCTCCTTCTTGGGTTGGCATGCGAGCAACGAACCGCATTTTCGCAATCGGAGTTCGATTGCCGATCTGGCCGTCCTGTATCCGCAGCGCACCGTTGCTTTCTATTCCCGCCCAGAATCCGGACGCCCGCGCTATCGCGGTGGACCTGTCGATTATCTGCAAGGACTTTACTACGCGCTGCTGGAAGGCCGTTTTGTATTCGACTTCGTACACGAAGGAAATCTCGACGCGGCGAATTTGAAAAAATATCGCGCCATTCTTCTTCCCAATGCAGCTTACCTCAGCGATGCTCAGTGTGAAGCTATTCGGCAATACGTTCGTGGAGGCGGTTCTCTTCTCGCTACGTTTGAAACCTCCCGTTACAACGAATGGGGCGAACTTCGTTCCGACTTTCAACTGGCCGATGTGTTCGCAGTTCACGCCGCAGGCGAGGTCATCGGCCCTCAAGGAAACAGTTACGCGCGCATCGAGCAACCTCATCCAGTTCTGCAGGGTTTCAATGGCACCACCCTGCTGCCCGGAGCCGAGAACCGCGTTCCCGTGAAGGCAGATTCTGCCCCACTGTTGAGCGTCGTTCCCGCCTATCCGGCATTCCCGCCAGAGATGGTTTATCCGCGCATTCCGAGGACAACGGAGCACGCTGCACTCTTTCGAGAGATAGGCGAATCACGAATAGCGTACTTTGCCGGCGATGTCGACCGTACCTGCTGGCGCTCAGGAAATGCCGATATGAGTCAGTTGCTGCAAAATGCGTTGAAGTGGGTACGGGGTTCTGACACCGCGGCTTCCATCAACGGTGAC